>CAJYBQ010000031.1 GCA_913064755.1 uncultured Alphaproteobacteria bacterium | reverse complement strand
CGCCTGTCGGTCGGTTCGTGCACGCCGGCAGGCCTGCAGCGCTTCGCCAGGTGGGCTGGTTCACGATCGGAGCTGCCGGTAGGCTGGGGCCGGGTGGGCCGTGTGGCGTAGTGCGGATCCGATTCGAACTCGGCCTGCCGCCCCATGCCGCGCAGGAAATCGCGCCAGTGCCTGTCGGTGTAGAGCATGACGCAGACATGTCCGTCGCGGGTGGGGAAGGGGCGGCGGTCCGGGACCAGCAGGCGGTTGTAGCCGCTGGGCCCCAGGGGCGGGACGAAGGTCTCGCCACCCATGTGATCGCCCAGCACGAAACTGGCCATCATCTCGAACATCGGCATGTCGATGCGCTGTCCCTCGCCGCTGCGCAACTGGTGCACCAGCGCGGCATTGATCTGGCCGACGGCCCAGAGTGCGACGCCCCGGTCGACGATTGCCGACGGTGCATAGGCCGGCGGGTGACCGTTGGCCCGTTGGCTGAGTGCCGGAATGCCGATGGCGCCCTGTATCAGGTCATCGAAGGCCGGTTTCGCCGCATAGGGACCGTCCTGACCATAGCCGAACAGCCCGGCATAGATCAGGCGCGGGTTCAGTTCCCGGACGGTTTCCCAACCCAGGTCCAGGCGTGCCATCACCTGCGGACGGCGGTTGTAGAGCAGCACGTCGGCCGTGCGCAGCAGGTCGATCATGGCGGCGTGACCGGCCGGCTGTTTCAGGTCCAGCACGATGCTGCGCTTGCTGCGGTTCACGTTCAGGAAGATGGTGCCCATGCCCGGGTTGCGCATGGGGCCGATGCCGCGCACGGGATCGCCGCCCGGTGCTTCCACCTTGATCACGTCCGCCCCCATGTCGCCCAGGATCTGGCTGGTATAGGGGGCCATCAGCATGTTCGACAGGTCGATGATGCGAATACCGTCGAGGGGCCTTCGGACAGGGCTGTCCGGTTCCGTTGTCATGGTCAGTAGGACTTCGGCAGGCCCAGCACCCGCTCCGCCACGTAGCAGAGGATCAGGTGCGGCGTGATCGGGGCGATACGGTGAATCAGGGCTTCGCGCAGGTAGCGTTCGACGTGGTATTCCTTGGCATAGCCCATGCCGCCGTGGGTCAGTATCGCCGTGTTGCAGGCCTTGTAGGTCGCCTCTCCGGCCAGGTACTTGGCGGCATTGGCGTATGATCCGCAATCCTCCCCTCGGTCGTAGAGCTGGGCGGCACGGAACACCATCATGTTCGCCGCCTCCAGTTCCATCCAGTTCTCGGCCAGCGGATGCTGGATCGCCTGGTTCATTCCGATGGCGCGGCCGAAGACCTCCCGCTCGTTCGCGTAATCGGTGGCGCGGCGAAGCGCGGCACGGCCAAGACCCACCAGGCCGGCGGCGATCAGGATGCGTTCGGGGTTGATGCCGTGCAGCAGGTAGCGGAAGCCCTTGCCCTCGTCCCCGATGCGGTCCTCCACGGGGATTTCCCTCCCGTCGAAGAACACCTGGTTGGAATCGACGCACTTGCGACCCATCTTGTCGAACTCGCGGATTTCCACACTGGTCCGGTCCAGGTCGGTGAAGAACAGGCTTAGTCCATCGATGGGCTTTTCCGTATCGGCCTCGTCGGTGGTGCGGGCGATCAGCATGATCTTGTTGGCGACCTGTGCCGTGCTGATCCATGTCTTCTGGCCATGCACGATGTAGCGATCACCCTTTCGCACCGCCCGCGTCTTCAGCCGGGTCGTGTCGAGGCCGGTGTTCGGTTCCGTCACCCCGAAGCAGGCAATGTCGTCCCGTTTCATGATCGGTGGCAGCATCCGGCGCTTCTGTTCCTCGGTGCCATAGCGCACGACAGGGTTCAGCCCGAAGATGGCGAGACTGACGGAAGAGACGCCGCCGTTGCCTGCACCGGACTGGGAAATTGCCTGCATCATGATCGCGGCCTCTGTGATGCCGAGACCCGACCCGCCATATTCCTCCGGCATCGCGATGCCCATGAAGCCCTGGTCGGCAATCGCCTTGCAGAAATCCTCCGGAAAGACGCCGTCCGAATCCCGGGCCAGCCAGTATTCGTCGGTGAAGTCGGCACAGAGGCGTTCGACACTGTCGCGGATCTGCAATTGCTCGGGCGTGAAGTCGATACTCATCGCAAGGGCCCTCCCCAGGGTCTGTGGTTCACTGTTGTTCCCGTTCCGTCGCGGGCAGGAAGCCGAAGGACTGGCAGCGCGCGGCAGCGCGGTGCATCGCGGCCTCGTTGCGGGCGGCCGCCCGTTGCATCCTGTCGCTCGGCCCGGCAATCAGGATCGTTGCCGTGACAGCGCCGTCGGGTCCGAAGACCGGCACGGCCAATCCGCTGGCGCCGCTGATGCGTTCGTCCGACGTGCGGGAAATGCGATCCGCGCGAATGCGGGCGAGTTCCGTCTTCAGCCGATCCCTGTCCGTGATGGTCGTCGGCGTGAATTCCTGCAGCGCGATGGTGTCGAGCACGGTATCGAGGCGCGGCGGCGCCATGAAGGCCAGCAGCAGCTTGCCGCCTGCCGTGCAGTGCAGTTCCCGCTGCACCCCGGTCTCGACCGCGTAACGGATCGGGTTTGGGCTTTCCACCCGGTCGAGGTAGGTGATCATGCGCTGGTCGGTGGACAGAACGCCGAGGACAGCCGTTTCACCCGTGGCAGCAACCAGTTCCGTCAGGATGGGGCGCAGCAGGCCGACCAGCTGTTCACCGAAGACCGCGCTGGTGGCGAGGCGCAGGAACCGATGCCCCAGCGCGTAGGCACCATCGGCCTCGCGGACGACGCAGCCTTCCTCCCTCAGGCCCTGCAGCAGGCCGAGCAGGCTGGACTTGGGGGTTCCCGTGGCTGCCGCCATGTCGTTCAGGCTGACACTGCCCGGCGCGCCGGCACATGCGTCTACCAGTTGGTCGAGGATGGGCATCACGCGCCCGATGGACTGGGGCGCGGCCCGTCGGCTGACCGTGTCGTCCGGCTTGCTGGCAGTGTTGGTTCGCATATGTGAAGTCTATGCGGATATGCGAACATGCTGCAAGCCCGATGCGGGGATGCGGCCCTAGTCCGCCAGGCCGGTTGCCTGCCGTGCCATGCGGGCTTCGCGACGGGTGGTGTAGACGGTTGCCATGAAGATGATCGCGGCCCCGGCCCACATCCAGGGGTCCGGAACCTCGGCAAATGCCCACCACGCCATGCCCACGGCCAGCGGCAGCCGCACGAAGTCGAACACCTGCGCCAGGCTGGCGTCACCGGCGGAGATCGCCCGCTGGATGCCGTACCTTTTCATGGTGGCCGCAATGCCGAGGCCGATGACCCACCGCCATTCCTCCCCCTGCGGCACCTGCCAGAAGAGCACGGCGGGGACGAAGGAGATCGGCAGGTTGAAGATCGACAGCAGCAGGATCACCAGCGCCGGTTTCTCGGTCGAAGCCAGTTGCTTGCCGAAGATGACGACGAAGCCGAACAGGACGGACGAGGCGATGGCCAGAATGGCGCCGAGGCTGACCGCTTCCTGCCCCGGGCGGAGCATGACCAGCACGCCGACGAAGCCGACCAGCAGGGCCACGATCCGTCGCGGCCCGACCTTTTCCTTCAGGATGACAGCCGCCAGCAGGGTCGTGAACAGCGGTGCCGTGAAGGTGATCGCCGTTGCCTCCCCGATCGGGATCAGCACCGCCGACCAGAGCAGCATCAGCGACGATGCGACCATGACGACGGAGCGCAGTGCGAACAGGGGCAGCCGCGATGTCTTCATCGCACCGAAGCCGACCCGCATGATCCAGGGCGCGAACATCAGGATGGAGAAGATTCTGCGCCAGAAATTCAGCACGAAGGGATCGAGGCTGGCCGAAAGGTGCCGGACGATGATCAGGATCAGCGAGAAGCCAACTGCACCAAACAGCATCCAGGCTGCAACGACGAGGGGGCGTGGCATGCTGTCGGGTCGGTCAGTAGGCGTTTTCGCGGAACACGTGCCGCACGTCGCCGTTCCAGTCGCCGTTGAACTTGGCCAGCAGGTCGTCCGCCGGGGTCCGGCCGGTCTCGAGCAGGCGTTTCAGCGGGCCGACGAAGTGTCGTTCGTCCTGGCCCATGGCGTCCTCGCGGTTGCGGTTGATCAGGCCGCGTTCGGAAATGGCGACCGCGTCGCGGGCAATGTCCAGCACGGTGCGACCACCGGGGCCGGGCGCTTTCAGGCCATGGGTGGGCACCGCGTCACGCAGCGCATCGACATCCGCCGCCGACCAGTCGCGGATCAGGGCAGAGGCTTCGCCACGGGCCGCGTCGTCATACAGCAGGCCGACCCAGAACGCGGGCAGGGCGCAGATGCTGCGCCACGGACCACCGTCCGCGCCGCGCATTTCCAGGAAACGCTTCATCCGCACTTCCGGGAACAGGGTGGTCAGGTGATTGTCCCAGTCCTTGATCGTCGGCTTCTCGCCCGGCAGGGCAGGCAACCTGCCCGCCAGGAAGTCGCGGAAGGACTGACCCGCAGCCTCGACGTACTTGCCGTCACGGAAGACGAAGTACATCGGAACATCCAGCGCGTAGTCGGCATATTGCTCGAACCCGAAGCCTTCATCGAAGACGAAGGGCAGGTTGCCGCAACGGTCCGGATCGGTGTCGGTCCAGACATGGCTGCGGCTGCTGAGCATGCCCGTCGGCTTGCCTTCCCGGAACGGCGAATTGGCGAACATGGCGGTGGCAATCGGCTGCAAAGCCATGCCGATGCGGAACTTCTCCACCATGTCGGCTTCGGACGCGAAGTCGAGATTCACCTGGATGGTGCAGGTGCGGAACATCATGTCGAGGCCCAGGTTGCCCTTGAGCTGCATGTAGCGGCGCATGATGTCATAGCGCGCCTTGGGCATCATCGAGATCTCGTCGCGGCGGGCCAGCGGGTGATAGCCGAGGCCGATGAAGCCGATGCCGAGTTCGGTCGAGACTTCCTTCACCTGGTCCAGGTGGGTGTTCACCTCGCCACAGGTCTTGTGCAGGGTCGGCAGCGGCGCGCCGGAAAGTTCAAGCTGACCGCCCGGTTCCAGGCTGATGGCCTGGCCGTCCATGTACATGGCAACCGCGTAGCCGCCCTCGATAACGGGCTCCCAGCCAAAACGCTCCAGCCCCTGGAACAGGGCCTTGATGCCGGCCGGGCCGTCGTAGGGAATCGGTGCCAGGGTTTCCAGGTCGAAACCGAACTTCTCGTGTTCCGTCCCGATGACCCAGCGGTCTTCGGGCTTGCAGCCGGACGCGAGGAAGTCGATCAGCTGCGCACGGTCCTCCACGATCGTCGAGGAGTGCGCGCGCGTTTCCTCATTATCCAGCATCGTCGACATGGGCGGCTTCTCCCCGGAAGGCTTGTTCTGCTTGAAGGCGAACTTAGGGCGCGGTGCAGGCGGATGGGAGGGCGCACGAAAGGGAAGCGCCCATGCAGGTCATTGCGACCAGCCCGCGTCACCGCCGCGCCAGTCGCCGAGATGGGCCTGCCAGAGCGCCAGCGTCGCGAAAACCGCGGTATCGGCGCGCAGCAATCGCGGTCCCAGGCTGACCGGAACGCAGTCGGGCAATGCGCGGACCAGCCGCTTCTCGTCCTCTGCAAACCCGCCTTCCGGCCCGATCAGCACCGCCGCCGGCCGTGCCGATTCTCTCGCCAGGTCGGCCAGGGCCTCGGCAATCGGGGTGGCGGACGCCCGTTCATCGGCCAGCAACAGCACGCGACCCGCGGGCCAGGAGGCGATGGCAGCGCCCAGGTCGAGAGGCTCCATCACCTCCGGCAGGGTCAGCCGTTCGCATTGTTCCGCCGCTTCGCGTGCATTGGCCCGCAGCCGGTCGACATTGACCCTGCTGACCACCGTCCGCTGCGTGATCACCGGCATGATGCGTGACACGCCCAGTTCGCCCGCCTTCTCGGCGATGGTGTCCACCCGCTTGCCCTTGATCGGGGCGAACAGCAGCCAGAGGTCGGGTTCGACGGCCTGCGGGCGCAACCGTTCCCGCAGGATCATCTCCACGCCCTGCCGGGTCATGTGGTCGATCACGGCACGCCATTCGCCATCCCGCCCGTTGAACAGCTTCACCGTCGCCCCGGCGCCCAGCCGCAGCACCTTCGCGAGGTAATGGTGATGGTTGCCGGTCAGCGTCAGCGGCTGTTCTGCCTGCAGGTCATGGTCCACGAACAATCGGGGTTCGGTCACGGTTGCGCATCCTCTGCATGGGCGTGATGAGCGCGCGGGATGTTCTGCGCCCGACCGCTTTGCTGGTATGGTTCACGAAACAATTGCCAGAACGAGGGACGGAAGCGCAATGACATATGCCACGGGACGACTTTACCACGATGCGGATGCGCACATCATGGAGACGGCGGACTGGCTGCGCGACTACGCCGATCCGAAGTTTCGCGACAGCTTGCCCGACATCACGACGGGGGTGCTGGCACCGGGCGAGGACAAGCGGGTGCTGGAAGACCTGGCACTGCAGGCCGACGCGTCCTTCCGCGCCGAGGATGAAGCCGAACTGATGAACCGGAAGAACTGGCGTGCCGTCGGGGCGACCCTGAAGCAGGACCGCCCCAGGGCGCTCGACCTGCTCGGCTTCGCGTCGCAACTGGTGTTCAACACCTTCACCAACAAGCCGATGCAGCAGGCCGAACATGGCAGTGACGGCGACTACGCCTATGCCATGGCGGACGCGCACAATCGCGGCATGTTCGATTTCTGCAGCGTGGACCGGCGACTGCTGACAACGGCCTATCTGCCGATCATGGACCTGGAACGGGCACCGGGCATGGCGAGCAGGCTGATCCGGGAGGGCGCGCATTCCCTGATGATCGCGGCCGCCTGTCCGAAGGATCACAGCCCCAGCCATGTCGCGCTGGACGCGGTCTGGGCACAGGCCGAGGAAGCGGGTGTTCCCATCGTCTTCCACGTCGGCTCCGGCGGGCATTTCTTCAACGGCACCGATTTCGCGAGCGGGCTGCCGGTGGAGAAGGCCTTCCACGGCGGGGCGGAGAACTTCCGCTCCATCGATTACATGGCGATTCCCAACCCGGTGATGCAGACCCTGTCAACCATGATCCTGGACGGGGTGATGGACCGGTTCCCGAAGCTGCAGTTCGGTGTGATCGAGCAGGGGGCGAGCTGGCTGCCGAGCTGGATGCGCTATCTCGCCAGCGCCTATGACGCGTTCCTGCGTCACGAACAGCGCCTGCAGAATCTGGCCCTGCGCGCCTCCGAATATGTGCGCCGCCGGGGCCGCGTGCCACCCTATCCGACGGAAGACGTGGGCTGGGTGGCGTCGCAGGCGGGGGAAGGTGTCTGCCTGTTCTCCTCCGATTACCCGCATGTCGAGGGTGGCCGGAACCCGCTTGGCCGCTTCGAGAACTCGCTGGCCGATGCGACCGAGACAACGCGGGACAGGTTCTTCGCGGGCAATTTTGCCGCTCTGATGGGACCATCGCCGCAACGGGCGCTGAACTGACGCGGGATTTCCGTTGGCCGGTCCGTGGTTTCACGAACCGAAGACGTAATATTCAGACGACCATGGACCCGAAGGGGAGGGGATCAATGACGGCCGAGACCGCAATCGCGAACGAGGACATCCTGCTGCGAGAGGATCGTGGCCCGGTCACCTGGCTGACGCTGAACCGACCGGATGCATTCAACAGCCTGTCCACCGACCTGATGGCACGGGTGCAGGCGGAACTGGACGCGCTGGCCGATGACGCAAGCTGCCGGGTGATCGTGATTGCCGGGGCAGGGCGCGGGTTCTGTGCCGGGCATGACCTGCGCGAGGTGCGCGGCAACCAGCAGGACGAGCCATTCATCAAGACGATGCTGGACCAGTGCTCCACCATGATGCAGTCCATCGTCAATCACCCGAAGCCGGTGATTGCGCGGGTCCACGGTGTTGCCACCGCCGCCGGCTGCCAGCTGGTGGCCAGTTGCGACCTGGCGATCGCAGCCGACAGCGCGAAATTCGCGACGCCGGGAGTCAACATCGGCCTGTTCTGCCACACGCCGATGGTGGCGCTGGGGCGCAACGTCAGCCGCAAGCACGCCATGGAAATGCTGCTGACAGGGGAATTGATGTCGTCCGACGACGCGGTGCGCTTCGGCCTGGTCAATCGCACGGTCCCGCAGGACGAACTGGATGCCGCGGTCATGGCGATGGCGGAAACCATCGCCTCCAAGTCGTCCTACACCCTGAAGATCGGCAAGCAGGCCTTCTATCGCCAGTTGGAGGCGCCGGACCTGAACCAAGCCTACGACTATGCCGCCGGGGTCAT
Organism: uncultured Alphaproteobacteria bacterium; assembly: GCA_913064755.1. Classification (GTDB taxonomy): domain Bacteria; phylum Pseudomonadota; class Alphaproteobacteria; order Minwuiales; family Minwuiaceae; genus Minwuia. Next base: position 5,798 of record CAJYBQ010000031.1, on the reverse strand, counting down.
GTTGCAGAACATGGTAGCGCATGACGCCAACGAAGGCATCCAGGCGTTCATCGACAAGCGCGCGCCGGTCTGGGAGGACCGCTGAAACATGGCCGATACGCCTGGAACGATGGATCACGCGAACTACAGCGATGCCTATATCCGCGACATCCTGCATTCCGTGAAGACGGTTGCCATGGTGGGGGCCAGCGCCAACTGGAACCGGCCCAGCTATTTCGCGATGAAGTACATGCAGGAAAAGGGTTACCGGGTTATCCCGGTGAACCCGAAGGAGGCTGCGGCAGGCACCGTCATCCTGGGCGAACCGGCCGTCGCGTCCCTGGACGACATCGACGTGCCCATCGACATGGTTGACTGCTTCCGCAACTCCGAAGCCATTCCGCCGATTGCCGATGATGCCATCCGCCTGGGGGCGAAGGTGCTGTGGCTGCAGTTGGGGGTTCGCCACGACGCCGCGGCGGCGAAGGCGGAGGCGGCCGGGCTGAAGGTCGTGATGAACCGATGCCCGAAGATCGAATACGGCCGTCTCTCGGGCGAGATCGGCTGGTTCGGCGTGAACACGGGGGTCATATCCTCCCGCCGTCGACGGGTGGTCTGATCCGGACGCGAGGCGGTGTCCTGATGCGGTTCAGTCGTCCAGGATAGCGATGAAGTCCACCGTCACCAGCACCTGGTCGACGCAGGTGCCATCGGCGGACAGGGGCAGGGCGACAAGTTCACACCGCTTGAAGTCGCTGTACTGGCCGACGTAAGGCATCGGGCGGGTGCAGGGCAGGCCGCGCTCGGCCGTTGCCTGCAGCAGTGACCAGTATTCCCCGGGACCGGCCTGGTGCGGCAGTTCGCTTACCCGGCGTCCCTTCAACGGTCCGGCCATGTTCTCGTCGATCTGGGTGCCGGTCAGGCGATAGACGAAATCCAGCGGGTCCCGTTCGACCCCCAGGATCATGACGTTCGGTAGGAACTCCACGATCTCCATCGGATTGAGATCCTGGCGCAGCGGCCAGATCCTCTCGCCACGGATCATTTCCCAGTACCTGAGGGTGCCGCGGGTGATGTCCGAGGACAATTGTCCGCAGACATCGCTTACGGCATCCCGGATCTCCGGCTCTTTCGCCTTGGTCAACATTATCCTGCCCGGTCGTTGGTGGTCGATACCGGGGCCAAACTTTCGGTCCCGGACAACGAACACGGCTGGCTTTGAATTTATTCAGAAAAATGTGACGACCATCATACTTTTTTCCGACAGGAAGCGTCGGGCGATGTGATCGACAGCCTGCGGAAGCAGGAAAGCCCAGCCTCGACGCCGGACATTGACGAATGATTAACTTTCGTCTGCTTCAGTGACAGCATGATTTCAGTCTACCTGAAAATTTCCGGGACCGGTCGATGATCGGCGCGCTGCAGAGCTCTCGGCTGGATGGCCTGCCGCAGACCGGTCGGGCGCTGCCCGGTGCCGCGGCGACGGCCGCGCGTGGCGGTGACAGCCGCACGGCGGAGGCTCGTCCCGTTTCCGGGACGCCCGGCTTCCAGGAAAGCCGCGGTACAACCGTGGCCGGGGGTACCTTGATCGCGGCGCAGATCGAGGCCAGCAAGGAAAAGCAGGGCTCGGAACAGGCCAGCACGGACCCGAAGCAATCCATTCCCGACGGTACCGAACTGACGGAGCAGGAGCGCGAAGAGGTCAAGGAACTGCAGGCGCGCGATCGCGAGGTCCGCACCCACGAGCAGGCGCATGCGACCGCCGGTGGCCAGTATGCCGGCTCCCCCGAGTACGAGATCGAACGCGGACCGGACGGGCGCAGCTATGCCGTTGGCGGACACGTGTCGATCAGCACCAGCCCGGTCGCGGGTGATCCGGAGGCGACCATCGCCAAGATGGAAGTGGTCAAGCGCGCGGCACTCGCACCGGCTGAACCGTCCGGTGCGGACCGGAGCGTCGCGGCAGACGCCGAGGCCAAGCGCGCCGATGCCCGTGCCGAACTGACTGCCGCACGCGCCGAGGAACAGAAGGCCGCGCTGGAAGGTGATCGGGATGCGGAAGCTTCCGACGCCGCACCTGCGGTCGGACCCGACGCACCCCGGCCCGATGGGCGCGGCGAACCGGGCGACCGCCCGGCACCCAATGGCCGACCGGATGCCCCGCCCCTGATCGGCCCGGGCAACCCGTTCGCCCGCGATGATGGCGAGTCGGCAACGCGCCGTGGCGTGGCCCTGGATGACGCACGGCAGGACGATGACGACGCCGGCATCGATCAGCGACGCGACAACCAGACGTCCCGTGACTTTGCCGCCTTCGTGAACCAGTCCGACAGCCAGCGCGCCCGCGCTGACCTGCAACCGGGCCTGTCCGCGCAGCGCCAGAGCATCGACATCCGCCTCTGATCCTTCCGGATCACCTCCCTTGACCCGTCACTGAACCACCCGTCGTCCGGCGGGATCAGTTCATCAGGCTCGGCAGGTACAGGACGATGTCGGGCACGGCGATCAGCGCAATGATGATGAACAGGTCTGCCACCAGGAACCAGGCAATGCCGCGGAAGATCAGCCCCGTGGAGGCAAGATCACCGACCACGCCCTTGATCACGAAGACATTCAGGCCGATGGGCGGCGTGATCATGCCGATTTCCAGGAACTTGGTCAGCAGCACCCCGAACCAGATCAGGCTGAAGCCCGCCGTGTCGATGATCGGCAGCAGGATCGGCAGCGTCAGCAGCATCGCACCGATGGGTTCGAGGAACATGCCGAGCAGCAGGTAGATCAGGGAGATGCCGATCAGCAGCAACAGCGGGTCGGCACCCATGGCCGTGACCGCATCCGACAGGTAGTCACCCGCGCCGCTGAAGGCCAGGAAGCGGGTCAGCATGCTCGCACCGATGGCGATGATGAACAGCGATGCCGACGTCAGCAGTGTCTCCGACAGCGCATCGCGGAAGCTGACCCAGGTCAGGGATCCCTTCAGGGCAGCGATGATCGTCGCGATCGCGGCACCGACGGCACCCGCCTCGGTCGGGGTGAAGGCCCCGGAAAACAGGCCGCCGAACACGCCCAGCATCAGCAACAGGACCGGCCAGGTGTCCTTGATGGCACTGACCTTGTCGCCGAGCGAGATGTCCTCGTGGAACGATGGTGCCAGTTCCGGCTTCAGCTTCACCCGGATCAGGATGACGGCGACATATCCGAAGGCGGTCAGCAGGCCCGCACCGACGCCGCCCAGGAACAGGGCGCTGATCGGTACCTCGGCGCTGATGCCGTAGAGAATCCTCAGGATGGAGGGCGGGCTCAGTGCCCCGATCGTCCCTGCCCCGGCCACTGTTCCCGTCGCCAGCGAGGCGTCGTAGCGGTGGCGCATCATCGCCGGCACCGCGATCCGGCCCATGGCAGCGGCGCAGGCCACGGATGAACCGGTAACAGCGGCAAAGCCGGCAGCACCGAAGACCGTGGCGATGGCAAGACCGCCGGGCAGTCCCGACAGCCACATCCGGGCCGCGTCGAACATGCCCTTGGTCAGTCCCGCGTGATAGCAGAGAAAGCCCATCAGCAGGAACATCGGAACGGAACTGAGCTGCCAGGTGGCGGCAAAGCTGTAGGGAATGACGCCAATCGAACCCCAGGCCGCGCGCTCGCCGGCCAGCGCCCAGATGCCGACGAAGGACACGCCGATCAGGCAGACGCCGATGGGGACACGAAGTGCGATGAGAACCAGCAGGATGCCGATGCCCAGGAAACCTATCTGAACCTCTGACAAGTTCGACTCCTATTCGGTGATCTGGCCAGGTGCGCCCGGCTGGGGGCGCCCGGTGAGGTAGGAAACAAACTTGAAGGCGAGTACCAGGACCATCAGGCTGGCCCCGATCGGCAACAGGTAATGCCCCGGCCAGATCAGTACCTTCGTGCCCTGCTCCATGATGAACGAACCCATGTCATGCTTGTTGTAGGCATCGTTGAAGCCGCGATAGGCGAGCAGGCCGAACACCAGCCCCGAAAGCACGTAGGTCAGGCCGTTGATGTGGTACTGCAGTCGCGGCGGGAACAGCTCCGTCAATACCTCGACCGAGATGTGCGCGTTGCGGCGTTCCGCCAGCGCGAGCGGCAGGAAGGCAACCACGACCATGTAGTAGCTGGAGACCATCGTGATGGTCGCCGGCACAGGTGCGAAGAAAACGAACTTCCCCACCACGTCCACCGTGATGTGAAGCATCATGAGTCCGACAGCGATCGAACCAACGACGCTCGTCAGGTTCACCGCCCGTCCGAGCCAGCGATCGACAAAATCCATCTCGTCCCGCCTTGTCTGGAAAATTGCGCGAGATTCGGCGGCCCCTCGCGGGACCGCCGTTTCACTCGTCTGCCTCAGTTCATGCCGTAGGTGGTCAGGTCGACCTTCGACATGATCTCGTCCCAGTAGAGCTGCGCCAGCGCTTCGGGGTCGTCTTCCATGCCGGCCGTCAGCACCTTGTACTTCTCGATCAGCTCGGAAACCTTCGCGATCTTGGCGTCGACGTTCTCCAGGCCGTAATCATCGGTGAACTGCTGTGAAATGACGGCCAGGTCGGACTGCGCGAAGTCGGCGGACATCTTCAGCATTTCGGCCGTCGGCTCGATGATCTCGATGCCCTTGCCCGGCGCGTCCTTCAGGTTGCGCTTGGCATCCGCGTAGTACTTCCAGGTCACGTCTGCCGACGAACGTGCCGATGCCTTGAAGATCGCCTGGCGCTGTGCGTCGGTCAGGTCACGCCAGACATCGCGGTTGATGCTGTTGCTCGCCACACCGGCGAAGACGCCGCCCGGAATCTTTGTCGTGATGTACTTGGTGACATCGAACAGCTGCAGGTTCGTCAGTTCCGTCGCGGAGAACATGCCGCAATCGACAACACCCTGGGCCATCGATTCATAGATGTCGTTGCCGGGCACCGACACCTTGACGCCGCCCACGGCCTCGGCCCAGCGGCCGAAGTTGGCGGCACCGGAGCGATACTTCTTGCCCTTCAGGTCGTCCATCGTGCGGATCGGCGTGGTGCAGTGCAGGATGTAGGTCGGGCTGGTGCCGGTCCCCAGGTAGACCTGGTTCTGGCGCTTCTGCTCCGTCAGGCATTCCGGGCAATGCAGGAAGACATATTCCGTCATCGCGGCACCCATCGCCGCGCCGGGGCTCTCGACCTGCTTGCCGGTGGTGGACAGCATCGACAGGTTGGCAGCCAGGTTGAATTCCGCGAACTCCGCCGGGAAGTAGGGCGGCAGCACGAAGCCCATGTCGGCGATGCCGTCACGGATGCCCGGCGGTGTTTCCTTCAGGCTCAACAGCGACAGCATGTAGACCTTGGCCTTCAGGTCGGTGGTCGCCTCGATGTTCTTGGCCAGGTTCTCGAGGGCATATGCCGCCGCGCTACCCGACGGAAAACCCACCGCGATCTTCAGCGTGTCGGCATTTGCCGCGCCGGCCGTCGCCAGCATTGCGGCCCCAGCGGCCGCCATAACAGTCTTTCTTCCAAGCATATCGGTTCCTCCCGTTTGTGCGCCCTGCCGGGCAGTTCTCGGTTTCCCGTGTCGGGGCCGAGTCAGAATTGTCAGTCCTTCAGAAATTCCATGAACTCGACAACGACACCGTCCGGGTCCTTCGCGCAGAAGAACTTCTGGCGCGATCCCCCCATGTCGATCAGGACCGGTTCGGTAAATGGTTCCGCACCGGCATCCGAAAGCTGCCGCCAAGCACTGGCGATATCGCCGACCCGGAAACAGCTGCGGGCAATGACGACATGCGCCCGGTGCGGATAGGCTTTCCCCTCGGCCTGCGGTTCGTG
>CAJYBQ010000030.1 GCA_913064755.1 uncultured Alphaproteobacteria bacterium | reverse complement strand
TGGTGCATCGACGGGCCCCGGAAGTCGTCGATGCCGTCGATGGTCGGCATGGTCGGGACCGACAGGGGGCCGATGGCGGTGATCAGGAACTGCGCGGAGCCGGTCCAGCCATCCGCGGTCCAGACCGTCCAGCGCTCCGCCTCACTGTCCCAGCGCGCGCGGTCAACGGTGCTGCCGAAACGGATGTCGCGGCGCAGGTCCAGCTTGTCGGCGACGAAGTTGCAATAGCGCAGCGTCTCCGGCTGGGCCGAGAAATGCTCGCTCCACTGCCACTCGTCCAGGATCTCCTCCGAGAAGGAATAGCCGTAGGAATAGCTCTCGGAATCAAACCGCGCGCCGGGATAGCGGTTCCAGTACCAGGTGCCACCAACGTCGGACCCGGCCTCGATCACCTGCACCGACATGCCGAGCGGTCGCAACCGGTGCAGTTGGTACATGCCGGAAATCCCGGCCCCGATGATGATGGCGTCAAAGGCCGTTTCCGCGGCCGCTGCGTCTGGTGTCTTCGTCATGATGTCTCTCCCCTGCCCGTCAGGGTATCACGCCGATCCACGGAGACCATTGCGCCGTCAGAACACCCCGTCTGCACGCATGGCGGCGAGATCGTCGTCGGAATAGCCAAGCTCGCGCAGCAGCGGCTCCGTGTGTTCGCTGAGGGCGGGCAGGGCGACATTGGCGCGGCCCGGTTCCTCGGCGAACTTCATCGGCACGCCCACGTGTTCATAGCCCTGGTCATCCTCGAAGATCATGCCGCGATGGCGCAGTTGCGGATCATCACAGGCCTGGCGCAGGTCGTTCACCGGCGCGAAGGCGGCATCCACGTCATCGAACCAGGCAACCCATTCGGCCTGTGTCTTCGTTCGAAAGGTCTCCCGCAGGTAGTCGATGGCAGGCTGCTGCGTCGGTCCCGGCGGCGGCTCGCAGGCCGCGATCAGGTCCGGGCGACCCAGCTTGGTCAGGATCGCCCTGGCGAAATGCATCTCCGCCCCGCCCAGCACCACGTGCTTGCCGTCGGACGTCTCGTAGATGTTGTACATCGCGTTGCCGCCCCAGGTGCGTTCCTGCTTCACCACCGGCATCTTCTTTTCCGCGAACACGGTGCCGAGCAGGTTGGGCATGGCCGCGGTCAGCGAGTCCATCATTGCCAGGTCGATCGTGTCCCCCTGCCCGGTCTGCGTCCGCCGCAGCAGTGCCATCAGGACAGCCGACAGGCCCATGGTGGCGGAAAGCATGTCGGCATTGGCGATCCCGGGAATGGCGGGGCTGCCGTCGGGGCCGACGTTGCAGCTCAGCACACCGGCCAGCGCTTCCGTCGCCAGGTCGTGCGCCGGGCGCTTCACGTAGGGGCCGTCCTGTCCGAAGGCGGAGATGGAGCAATAGACCAGGCGCGGATTGCGCGCCCGCACCGTCTCCGCATCCACGCCCAGTCGCTTCACGACGCCGGGACGGAACGCTTCGATCATCACGTCGGCGGTCTCGGCCAGTTTCAGCAGGGCCTCGACACCCGCCTCTGTCTTCAGGTTCAGCTGCACCGATTTCTTGCCCCGGTGCGTGTTCTGGAAATAGACCGTGACACCGTCGGCCCGGCGCGCGCCGATCTCCCGGTTCGGCTCTCCGCCGTTGATCGGTTCCAGCTTGATCACTTCCGCCCCGTGGTCGGCCATCATCTGGGTCAGCAGCGGACCGGGCAGGAACAGGGACAGGTCGAGGACGCGAATACCTTCGAGTTTCATCAGTACCCCTCCGACCGCGACCAGTCGAAATAGAGGCCATGGGCGCGCCGCCCGATCGGCCCAGGCTGCAGGTCACGCCCCTCGTAGCGGGTGACGGGCACCACCTTGCCGAAATTGCCGGTGGTGAAGATCTCGTCCGCCTCCGCGAAGTCCTGCGGCGTCAGGGTGACTTCCTGCACCTCGATCCCGTCGGCACGGAACAGTTCGGCCATGCGCTGCTTGGTGATGCCGTTGAGGAAGGTGCCGTTCCAGACCGGCGTCATCGCCACCCCGTCCTTCACCGTCCAGATATTCGCCGTCGCCAGTGCCGCAACATTGCCCGACGGATCGCAGAGCAGGGCATTGTCATAGCCGCGCTGCGTCGCTTCCCTGAGCGCGCGCTGCGAATTGGGATAGAGGCAGGACGCCTTGGCATCGGTCGGGGCCATGTCACGCGCCGGCCGACGATAGGTCGAAAGGCAGACACTCTGGCCACCCCCGGCGGCAGGCAGCGGGGATTCGTAGATCGCCAGGGCGAATTCGGTCGATTCAGGATCGGGGGAAACGAAGCCGGTTCGGGCAAAGAACATGGGGCGGATGTAATAGGCGCGGTCGCGCGGCAGCTCTCCCAGCCCTTCACGGCACAGTTCCTCGACCCGTGCCGCGTCTTCCTTCGGGTCCAGCAACATGGTGCGTGCGGACCGGACGACCCTCTCGCAATGGGGCGTCAGGTCGGGGGCCAGTCCCTCGAAGGCCCGCGCACCATCGAAGACAACGCTGGCCATCCAGAAGGCATGATCCATCGGGCCGGTCAGGCGCGGATTTTCCGTGTACCACGTCCCGTCATGAAAGAATCTGGCAGCCATCGCATCGTCCCTCCCCGCGTCATTGATGCCTCGTCTTAGATTCAGTTGCCGCCATGGACAAGCGGCACGGTGGCAATGCGGGGAACAAGCCTGTATCAGCGACCACACGGATTTCTTCAGGAGCTGGCCGCATGAGCATACTGTTCCCCATCGCCCGCCGCGTGCTGCTGGGCACGGACCCCGAACGGGCGCACAGCATGACCCGCAGCGCCCCGACCCCACCGCCAGTGGCGCGAATCGGCGCGGGGAGGTTGCCCAGCAACCCGTTGGAGATCGCGGCTCGGCGGGCGCGCAACCCGTGCGGCGTGCCCGCCGGGGTGGACAAGAAGGCGGTCGCCGTGGATGGCCTGCTGGCCCTGGGGTTCGGCTTCGTCGAGATCGGTGGCGTGACGCCGAGGCCGCAGCCGGGCAATCCGCAGCCACGCGTGTTCCGCTTGCTGGAGGACCGGGCGGTGATCAACCGCTACGGGCTGAATTCCGACGGGGCGGAAGCGGTTGCACGCAACCTGCAGGGCCAGAAGCGTCCCGGCATCGTCGGGGTCAACCTGGGCGCCAACAAGGAAAGCAACGACCGCACCGCCGATTACGCCGAGTGCCTGCGCGTCGTCGGACCGCACGTGGATTATGCCACCATCAACGTGTCTTCGCCCAACACGCCCGGCCTGCGCGCCTTGCAGGGCGGCGCGGCACTGACGGAGATCTTCGGGCGGCTGAACCAGGTGCGCGACGCGGGAAGGCTGAAGACCCCGCTGTTCCTGAAGGTCGCGCCGGACCTGACGGAGGAAGACATCGCGGACATCGCGAGGGTTTCACTGGACCTCGGCATCGACGCGCTGGTGATCGCCAATACCACCATTGCCCGACCCGACAGCCTGAGAAGCCTCCATCGCAACGAGGCGGGGGGATTGAGCGGTGCGCCCCTGATGCAGGCGTCCACGGACGTCCTCGCCCGGTTCCGCGACGCCACCCGGGGGGAGATCCCGCTGATCGGTGTCGGCGGCATCATGTCGGGTGCGGATGCGGCGGCGAAGATCAGTGCCGGGGCCAGCGCCGTGCAGTTCTATTCCGGCATGATCTGGCGCGGGCCGGAACTGATCGCGGAGGCCGCCCGGTCCATCGCCGCCGAACAATGGACATGAGCACGGGGAGCACCCCGCGCCCGGCTGTCGAGGTCGGCATGATCATGATGGCCACCGCGATGCTCTGCATTCCCGCGGTTGATGCCATTGCCAAGACACTGGGCGCTCATATCCCCCCCGGCCAGGTCTCCGCCAGCCGGTTCCTGTTCCAGTCACTGCTGCTGCTGCCGCTGGTGATGCTGGCAGATGGCATACCGCGCCTGCCCTGGCGGCAGGTGCATCTGCATGCGGCAAGGGGGGCGCTGATCGCGCTGGCGACGGCGTTCTTCTTCACCGGGCTGAACTACCTGCCCCTGGCCGATGCCATCGCGATCTTCTTCGTCGAGCCGCTGATCCTGACCCTGCTGTCGGCCTTGTTCCTGGGGGAGACCATCGGCTGGCGACGGCTGACCGCTGTCGCCGTCGGCTTCATCGGGGCGCTGATCGTCATCCGCCCCGGTTTCGGCTGGGCCGGCTGGCCCGCGCTGATGCCCCTGCTGGCAGCGGGGTGCTTTGCCGTCTACCTGGTGCTGACCCGAACCATGGCGCAGACCACCGACGCCGTGCAGATGCAGTTCTGGGCCGGCGTCTTCGGCTGCCTGACGATGGGCGTCGTCCTGCTGCTGGGGGGGATGGCGGGGATAACGGCGCTGACCGCCGTCCAGCCCGATCTGCTCGAATGGGGGATGCTGTTCGCGCTCGGGCTGATCGCGACCATGGTCCACATGCTGGTGGTGCATGCGTTCAGACGCGCCCCCGCCGGCATCCTGGCACCGTTCCAGTACCTCGAGATCATCAGCGCGACGATCCTCGGATACCTCGTCTTCGACGATTTCCCGGATCTGATCACCTGGGTCGGGGTGGCGATCATCGTCGGTGCGGGCAGTTACGTCTTTCACCGCGAACGGCGACTGGCGCGCAGCCCGGACTGAACGGCCAACGCCTCGGCCGCAAACCGCCACGTCTTCGACACCGGGCGGCCACAAAACCCGGGTATCGACCCATCCGGCGAATGGCATGGCCGTCCGTCGCATGCTATGAAACGGGGACAAGCGACAAGATCCTTCCAAGGGGCGTCTGATCAGGGAGACAGAGATGCGCGGTGGTAGATTCCTGGGGGCGATCCTGTGCGTGTGCGCCATGACCATGTCGGCGACAGCGCAGGACAAGGCCGCGAAGGCGGTCGCCGACAGTCTGCCCCGGAAACCGGCCGCCGCCGGGTCCGAGACCGGGTCACCGGCACAGAAGAAACCGAAGGAACCGCCGAAGCAGTTCATCCCCATCGCTGCCTACTGGACCGGTCCCTATGCCGCTGGCGGATCGGCCTTCGGTGACGGCATGGCCGACTATTACCGGATGCTGAACCTGCGCGACGGCGGCATCAACGGCGTGAAGCTGGAGTGGGAGAAATGCGAGACCGCCTACAAGGTGGATCGTGTCGTCGCCTGCTACGAGCGACTGAAGAAGAAGGGCGCGACCGGCGCACCGTTCTTTCACCCCCTGTCCACCGACGCCACCTATGCCCTGTTCGAGCGGGGGCAGGCCGACCAGATTCCCATTATCACCATCGGCTATGGCCGGGCCGACGGTTCGGATGGCCAGGTCTTCCCTTACCTGTTCCCGGCGATCACCAGTTTCTGGAGCCAGTCGACGGCCAAGATCCGCTACATCGGCCAGCTGGCCGGTGGCATGGACAAGCTGAAGGGCATGAAGATCGCCAACGTGCATCATGATTCCGCCTACGGGAAGGAAACCATCCCCGTCCTGGAACAGCAGGCAAAGAAATACGGCTTCGAGTTCCGCAACTTCCCCGTCGCCCATCCCGGCCTCGACCAGAAGTAGATCCGGCCGCACGTGCCGCGGCAGTACAAGCCCGACTACGTCATCCTGCGCGGCTGGGGCGTGATGAACCCGACCGCGCTGAAGGAAGCCCAGCGGGTCAAGTTCCCCGCGGACCGGATTGTCGGCGTCTGGTGGTCGGGGTCGGAGGAAGACGTCATTCCCGCCGGCCCGGCAGCCGTCGGCTATCGCGCGGCAGGTTTCCATTCGGCAGGCACCGACTTCCCCGTGATCCAGGACATGATCAGGCACCTCTACGACCAGGGCCAGGGTGACATGGACCCGCGCCGTGTCGGCACGATCTATTTCAACCGCGCCGTGGCCATGGCGGTCCTGGGGACGGAGGCGATCCGCGATGCAATGGCGATGGTGGGCGAGAACAGGCCAGTGACCGGTGCCGAGGTGCAGGCCGCGCTGGAACAGCTGACCATCGACGAGGCCCGGCTGGAAAGGCTGGGTGCGACGGGCCTGCTGCCCGAGATCAGGACAAGCTGCCGCAACCATGGCGGTGACTCGCCCGTGAAGTTCCTGCAATGGGACGGCGACGCCTGGAAGGAAGACACGGGCTGGATCGAGACCGATCAATCCATCGTCCGCCCCCTGGTGGAGGAATCAGCCGCCGGCTACGCCAGGGAAAAGGGCATCACGCCGCGAACCTGCAGGTAACGGGTGCACCCGCGCCGCCCTCTTGGCGCAGGCGCAGCGGATCGACCTGTCCCTTCGAGCACGGTCGTCAGGGGCTTGCTGGGAATCCCGCGACCGGTCAGCCGTCGCTCGCCACGGTGAGTTTCGCGTCACCGGCCAGCAGTTCCCCGTCAGGCCGGTCGAGGCGCAGCATGGCGATGACATGGTCGCCTGCCCCGCTGCGGACGGTGCCGACGTCCTTCCCGTCAACGGTGACAACCGTGTCCGGTGCCGGCAGGTCGCCGTCCACCCGGCAGGGCATCAGCATCTTGCGCACGTTGCCGCGGTACTTGCTGCGAGCGGTGATTTCCTGGCCGACGTAGCAGCCCTTGCGGAAATCGATGCCGTTCACCTGTTCGAACCGGGCTTCGAGCATGAAGTTCTTCTCCACCTCGATGTCCCTGCTGCCGTCGGGCACGCCGAGCGCGACGCGACGCGCGTGGTAGCTGTCGATGTCATCGGAGACGTCGGGCAGGTCGCGCCCCGTCGGCCAGAGCGCCCGCTGCCCCATCCCCGCATGGCGCGGGTCGTCGAAGACCAGGGCACCGTCGACGGGTGCAATCGCACCGGCGGAGGCCAGTACCTGCCAATCCGCGCTGACGTCCTCTATCTCGACCCTGGAGCGCAGCTTGTAGATCGTCAGGCGACGTTTCAGGTCGGCCAGGCGGGCGGCTTCCGTTTCGAGCAACAGCGCCTGGCCATCGGCGGTCGGCGTGACGAAGAAGTCGTGCAGGAACTTGCCCTGGGGCGTCAGCAAGGCCGCGTAGACGGCTCGACCCGGGGGAATGTCCACGACATCATTGGTCACCAGGGCCTGCAGGAAGGTTTCCGCGCCTTCCCCGCTGATCCGCACCACGCCCCGTTCGGGTATCCTGATCACCGTCATCTGTCCTGCCTGTTCGGCCAGCCTGGCCTGTGCTGCTGCTATTCCGCCGCCATGTTGTCGGGGCGGGTCCACGCGTATTGACTTGAATGGGGGTCCGACGGCGTTTCCACAAGATGGTTTGTGTAATTCGATATGACCTTGTGGGCAATGACGCCGACGATCTCGATGACATTGCGCTTGGTGAAGCCCGCGGCCATGAAGGCATCGATCGCCGCCTCGTCGACCCAGCCACGGTTTTCCACCATGGCAAGGGTGAAGGTCCGCAGCACGTTCAGCCGATCCTCCGCAAAGGGCGTGTTGTTCCGCGACGCATCGATCACGTCCTGCGCGATCTTCTCCCCGTGGGCGATCCGCGTATGGCCCGCCATGCAATAGGTACAGTTGTGATAGCTGTTGATGGCGAACCAGACCACGTGCCTTTCGGTCGGCGTGAAGGACATCTTCATCACCGCCCGGCTCAATGCCATGTAGGCCTCGGTCGTGGCCGGGGCCTCGATCATGCCGGCAATCAGGTTCGGCACGAAGCCGTAACTCTTTTCCGCCTTCTCGATCAGGGCCTTGCCATCTTCCGGGGCGGTGTCCCTGGTATGCAGCTGAAAACGGGTCATCTGTTTCTCCTGTTGAATGCCGGGATCAATCTTTCGCGGAATGCCCGACACTCAACCGCCATCTTTGCAGGGGCTTCCTGCGCAGGCGCGCAACCCGGATTCCGTCGCAGGCGAGACACCCGGCGGTCGCCCTTGACGCAAGCGCCGCGCCGAAGCGCACTAATGCTGACACAGAGCCGAGGGCATTGAAGGGGACAGACATGACCGACGAACTGATTCACCTGGCGCGCTGGCACAATGGGGAGAAGAGCTTTTCCCCCTTCAGCGACGCGGAGATGCAGCGCCGCCAGGACGGCATGCGCGGCCTGATGGCGGCGGCGGACCTGGATGCCTGCCTGTTCTCCAGCTATCACAACATCTGCTATTTCTCCGGCTTCATGTTCTGCCAGTTCGGGCGGCGCTATGCCCTGACGCTCACCCCCGACACCGCCACGACGCTGAGCGCGGCAATCGACGGTGGACAGCCCTGGCGGCGGACGTTCGGCGACAACCTGACCTACACGGACTGGCGCCGGACGAGTTACTTCGACGGCCTGAAGGAACTGCTGCCCGGCGTGCGCCGCCTGGGGATCGAGTTCGACCACGTGACCCTGCAGTTCCGCGCCTTGCTGGAACACCATTTCCCCGGCGTCGAACTGGTGGATTGCGGCGAGGCCGCCATGGGCCTGCGCACCGTCAAGTCCGCGGAGGAACATGCCCTGATCCGCGAAGGCACCCGGATATGCCGGATCGGTGGCGAGGCCGTGATGGAAGCCGCGCGCCCCGGTGTGGCGGAGCACGAGGTCGCGATCGCGTCCACCAACGCGATGGTCCGCGCCATCGCCGACAGCTTCCCCTTCGTCGAGCTGATGGATACCTGGACCTGGTTCCAGTCCGGCCTGAACACCGACGGCGCGCACAATCCGGTCACCAACAAGCTGATCGAGCCTGGCGACATCCTGTCCCTGAACACCTTCCCGATGATCTTCGGCTACTACACGGCGCTGGAGCGGACGCTGTTCGCCGGGTCGGTGGACGAGACGTCGCTGGACCTTGGCAGACGAACTGCGCGGTGCACGTCAGGGGCATGGAACTGATCCGCCCCGGCGCACGCTGCTGTGACATCGCCATCGAACTGAACGAGATGTATCGCGGCTGGGACCTGCTGAAGTATCGCTCCTGCGGCTACGGCCCCAGTTTCGGCGTGCTGTCGCACTACTACGGGCGCGAAGCATCGGTGGAACTGCGCGAGGACGTGGAGACGGTGCTGCAACCGGGCATGGTCGTGTCGATGGAACCGATGATCATGCTGCCGGACGGCATGCCCGGCGCGGGCGGATACCGGGAACACGACATCCTGATCGTGACGGAGGACGGCGCCGAGAACATCACGGATTTCCCGTTCGGACCGGAGTCGATGATCCTGCCGGGATAGGTGGTTGCGACTTGCGGAAAGGCCCGCATCGGGGCTCTGCCGCGCCCGTGCCGGGTATGTCGATACCCGGGCGGAAACAGCCCCGGCGGACCGTGCAGACAACCGTGCGGCAGGGCGGTTGCAACATCATCGCAAAGCTGACATCGTTGCACCGCAACAAGAAGAAACCTCCAGGCACCGCGGCAACAAGCGGGCCGGATACACAGGGACGGCAACCGCCCTTCGCTTAGCGGGGCGTTCGCGAATACAGCACCTGCCACAAGGGCGGGGCACACAGGGAACAGAGGCAATCGCGTGACAGGCGTTCAGTCCACGGGCGACCCGTTCGTCCGCTTTCAGGAAGTCCAGAAGAGCTATGACGGCGAGACTCTCGTGGTCAAGAACCTCAACCTCGACATTGCGAACGGTGAATTCCTGACCATGCTCGGCCCGTCCGGCTCCGGCAAGACCACTTGCCTGATGATGCTGGCGGGGTTCGAGACCCCCACCCATGGCAAGATCGTGCTGGACGGGGGGCCGTTGAACGATGTGCCGCCGCACAAGCGCGCTATCGGCAAGGTGTTCCAGAACTACGCCCTGTTCCCGCACATGACGGTGGCGGAAAACCTGGCGTTTCCCCTGCATGGCCGGAAAATGGGCAAGGCAGAGGTCGAGGAACGGGTGCAGCGGGCGCTGGACATGGTGCAGCTCGGCCCCTTCGGCGGTCGTCGCCCGATGCAGCTTTCCGGTGGCCAGCAGCAGCGCGTGGCCGTGGCCCGGGCGCTGGTCTTCGATCCCAAGCTGGTGCTGATGGACGAACCACTCGGCGCACTCGACAAGCAGTTGCGCGAACAGATGCAGTTCGAGATCAAGCACATCCACGACAACCTCGGCATCACCGTCGTCTACGTGACGCATGACCAGTCCGAGGCGCTGACCATGTCGAACCGGATTGCTGTCTTCAACGACGGCATCATCCAGCAGCTGGCACCGCCGGCCGACCTCTACGAGCGGCCCGACAATGCCTTCGTCGCCCAGTTCATCGGCGAGAACAACAAGCTGACGGGCACGGTGACCGGCGTTGACGGTGACCAGTGCTCGGTCGAATTGGACAGCGGCGAAAAGGTCTCCGCCATGTCCATCAGCCACGCGGGTGTCGGCCAGAAGACCATGCTGTCCATCCGCCCCGAGCGGGTGATGATCGCGGAAGAGGCCGCCGGCTGCGACGTGCACGTCAATGCCCGCGTGCAGGAACTGATCTACCTCGGCGACCATATCCGCACCCGTCTGACGGTGTGCGGCCGTGACGATTTCGTCGTCAAGATTCCGAATTCAACCGATCGTGCCGGTCTCGTGCCCGGTAACGAAATTTCCATCGGCTGGCGGACACGGGACTGCCGGGCACTCGACATGCCCGACAACCTCTGATCACGCCCGTAGACGGAACAAGGACCGCACGAGAGAGCAGCTCAAGGAGGCTCAGAATGAACAGCTTCAAGTCAGCCCTGATCGCAGCCGCGGTGGCCAGTGTCGCCGCCGGTGCCGTGACCAGCGCCCAGGCCGAAACCGAACTGGTTGTCGTGTCGTGGGGCGGTGCCTATTCGGCCAGTCAGCAGGGGGCCTATCACGACCCCTACATGGCCAAGAATGCCGACATCAAGATCGTCAATGACGATTCTTCCAACGCTGCCGTGGCCAAGCTGCGCGCGATGAACGAAGCCGGCAACGTCACCTGGGACCTGGTCGACGTGGTGGCCGCCGACGCCATCCGCCTGTGTGACGAAGGCCTGGCCGAAGTCATCGACCACGACAAGGTCCTGGCCCCGGCACCCGACGGCACCCCGGCATCGGAAGATTTCGGCAACCTGATCGTGTCCGAATGCTTCATCCCGCAGATCGTCTATTCGACGACCTTCGGCTATCGCACCGACCTGCTGGCTTCCAAGCCGACCAGCGTCTGCGACGTCTTCGATCTGGCCAAGTTCCCCGGCAAGCGCGCCCTGGAAAAGAACCCGATCAACAACATGGAATGGGCCCTGCTGTGCGACGGTGTTGCACCGGACCAGGTCTATGAAGTGCTGGGCACCCGGGCCGGTGTCGAACAGGCCCTGGCCAAGCTCGATACCATCAAGGACAGCGTTGTCTGGTGGTCCAAGGGCGCCCAGACCCCGCAGCTGCTGGCCGACGGTGAAGTCGTGATGGGCTCCACCTACAACGGTCGCCTGTTCGCGGTGATCGAGGAAGAGAAGCAGCCGATCGCGATGCTGTGGGACTGGCAGGTCTTCGACCTCGACGGCTGGATCGTGCCGACGGGAACCAAGAACAAGGCCGCCGTGATGGAATACCTCCGTTTCGCGACCGACACCCAGCGTCTCGCCGACCAGGCCAAGTACATCTCCTACGGCCCGGCCCGCAAGTCCTCCGCACCGCTGGTGGGCAAGCATGCCACCCTGGGTATCGACATGGCCCCGCACATGCCGACCGATCCGGCAAATGCCAAGACCACCCTGCTCTACAACTACGAGTTCTGGGCGGACAACCGCGACGACATCGACGAGCGTTTCCAGTCCTGGCTGCTGCAGTAAGGCCGGACTGCCGGGACCGGGACACCTGGTACCGGACATGACGTGAAGACTGGTTCCGGGGCGGGTCACGCCCGCCCCGGTTTCCGTCGCCATCCCTCAACACACCGCGCCGGGTGTGCTCAGGCATGGCATCGGAGGCGCAGGAGGCTCAGGACCGACCAATGACCGCGACCGACATCCATACCGGCGAGGCCGGGGCAATCGTTACCGCCGACGGCCAACCCCTCAAGGTTTCGCTGGCACGGGCGCTGCGCCGCCAGCGACTGTTCGCGCTGGCCCTCGTTGCGCCGCTGTTCATCTTCGTTGCCGTCAGCTTCATCATCCCCATTGCCGACATGCTGTTCCGATCCGTCGAGAACGGGATTGTCGAGGAAATCCTGCCCGAAACGGTCAAGGCGCTGGCGACCTGGGACGAGACATCCGGCGAACTGCCCGACGAAGCGGTCTTCGCCGCCATGGTCGCCGACCTGAAGGTTGCCAAGCAGAACCGCACCAATACCAAGGTCGGTCAGCGGCTGAACTATGAACGCTCCGGCATGTCGAGCCTGTTCAGAAGCTCCGGTCGCAAGGCCGCCCGGATCAAGGAAGGCCCCTACAAGGACCAGTTGATCAAGGCCGACAAGGACTGGGGCAAGGTCGTCACCTGGCAGGTGATCAAGCAGTTCTCCCCCGGCCTGACGCCGGGTTACTACCTCGCCGCGGTCGATGCGACGCAGACACCCGACGGCAGCATCGAGTTCGAGACCTCGGAAAAGGCGATCCATACCAAGCTGTTCGTCCGCACCATGTTCATGTCGGTGGCGATCACCCTGACGACCCTGCTGCTCGGCTTCCCCATCGCCTACCTGATCGCGACCCAGCCGGCGAAGATCAGCAACCTGCTGATCATCCTGGTGCTGCTGCCGTTCTGGACGTCGCTGCTGGTGCGCACCACCTCCTGGATTGCCCTGCTGCAACAGAAGGGCGTGATCAACGACATCCTCGTCTTCGTCGGCATAATCTCCGACGACGGGCGACTGGCGATGATCCACAATGCCACCGGTGCCGTCATCGCCATGACGCACATCCTGCTGCCCTTCATGGTGCTGCCGCTCTACAGCGTCATGAAGACGATTCCGCCGACATACATGCGCGCCGCGACCTCGCTCGGCGCCCATCCGTGGCCGGCCTTCTGGAAGGTCTACTTCCCGAACACGATCCCCGGCATCGGCGCGGGCGCGATCCTGGTCTTCATCCTGGCCATCGGCTACTACATCACGCCGGAACTGGTCGGCGGCACATCGGGCACGTTCATTTCCAACCGTATCGCCTTCCACATCCTGAATTCGCTGAACTGGGGTCTGGCGGCGGCGCTGGGGGCGATCCTGCTGGCCATCGTGCTGGTGTTCTACCTGCTGTACGACCGCATCGTCGGTATCGACAACATGAAGCTGGGTTGAGGGAGAGAACAATGGCCGCCATACCTCCCTATGCCTCGATGCCGGAACGGATCTGGTACTACGCGTTCCGGGTCATCTGCGCCGCGATCTTCTTCTTCCTGATCTTCCCGCTGATGGTCATCGTGCCGCTGTCGTTCAACGCGGTGCCGTTCTTCTCCTTCACGCCGGAGATGCTGGCGCTGGATCCGGCGGGCTATTCGCTGGACTGGTACCGGGATTTCTTCAGCAATCCGAACTGGCAGGGCGCGGTCTCGAATTCCTTCATCATCGCCTTCTTCGCCACCATCCTGTCGACCACCATCGGCACGCTGGCGGCGCTGGGGCTCTCCCGCCCCTCCATGCCCTATCGCACGCTGATCATGAGCATCCTGATCTCCCCCATGATCGTGCCGCTGATCATTTCCGCGGCGGGCATGTACTTCTTCTATTCGCGCATCGGCCTGCAGGGCACGCACCTGGGTGTCATCCTGGCCCATGCCGCCCTCGGCACGCCCTTCGTGGTGATCACCGTGACGGCGACCCTGGTCGGGTTCGACAACAACCTGATCCGTGCCGCCAACAGCCTGGGCGCGTCGCCCGTGCGCACCTTCTTCAAGGTCATCGTGCCGCTGATCACCCCAGGTGTCATCTCGGGTGCCCTGTTTGCCTTCATCACCAGCTTCGACGAGGTGGTGGTGGTGCTGTTCGTCGGCTCCTTCGAGCAGCGGACGATCCCCTGGCAGATGTTCTCCGGCATTCGCGAGAACATCAGTCCGACGATCCTGGCCGTCGCGACCCTGCTGACCCTTGTCTCCATGATGCTGCTGTTCTCGCTGGAACTGCTGCGCCGCCGGACCGAGCGACTGCGCGGCATCAAGAACACCTGACACCCGCGACGGGCGGGCGATCCGGAACGCCCTACCCCCGGCAGGCATGGCCGGGCGACGCCATGCGCAGGTCGCAGGCCGGACAC
>CAJYBQ010000029.1 GCA_913064755.1 uncultured Alphaproteobacteria bacterium | reverse complement strand
CATTGAGCAGCCCAAAGAACAGGCTCGTGCGCACGAGCCCCAGGTAGGGCAGCAGCGCCAGCGGGAACAGCGCCAAGCCGCATTGCAGGATCATGAACCCCATCTGCGCAACGGTGGACCACGCCAGCGAGGTTTTCACCGAAGATTGGGTCAACATCACAAGCCCGCCGAACAGGGCGGTGAACCCGCCGAGCATGACCAAAGCGGCCAGCGTGCCGGGCGACAACAGCATCACATCGGCGAACCGGATCAACAAGAACCCGCCCGCATTGATCACGCCGGCATGCAGCAGCGCGGATACCGGCGTCGGTGCCACCATGGCGGCAGGCAGCCACTTGTGGATTGGCATCAGCGCGGCCTTGCCGATGCCGTACATGTAGAGCGCCAGCAGCAGCCCGGCGGACAGGCCCTGTACCTTGCCCAGCAGGGTCCCGCCCTCGACGAAGTCGATGGTGCCGGTCAGGTGCCAGGTCCAGATGATCGCGGGCAGTTGCAGGCCGATGGAGGTGGCGATCAGGATGCCCAGGTAGGTGCGACCGCCGCGCCGCGCCTCGTCGTTGCCCTTGTGGGTCACCAGCGGATAGGTGGAAAGCGTCAGGATTTCGTAGAATATGAACAGGGTCAGCAGGTTGCCGGCGAAGGCGACGCCGATGGCCGCGCTGATCGACAGGGCGAAACAGGCATAGAACCGGGTCTGGTTCTGCTCCTTGTTGCCGCGCATGTAACCGATCGAGTAGATCGAATTGACGATCCACAGCGTCGAGGCGATGGCGGCGAACATCATGCCCAGTGGCTCGATCGTGAAGTTGATGCTGAGGCCCGGCAACATCTCGAACAGGGTGACCGACGGGCGGGCACCGGATTGGATGGCCGGGAATATGGCCCAGACATTGACCGCGTTGGCGGTGGCGGTCACCAGCGTGACGCCCTCCCGCACGTTCGGCATGCGCCCGGTCAGGACAATCCCGATCAGGCCGATCAGCGGGATCAGCAGGGCTAGCTGGATGTGGGTTTCAAGGCTCATCGCGCGATCCCCAGCAAGGACTCGGCGGCGACCCGGGCGATATCGACCGAATACTGCGTTTCAAGCCCGAAGTAGAAGCACGCGAGGGTCAGCAGCCAGAGCGGTACCAGCATCGACAGGGGCGCTTCCCGAACTGTCGCGTCGCCCGCGGGTTCGCGGAAATAGGCGACCTCGACCACCCGCCAGACATAGATCACGGCGAGAATGGAACTGAACAGGATCAGCGCGGCGAGGAAGTAGCCGGCATTGCCATGCTGCAGGGCGGCGAGCACCAGGTACCACTTGGAAACGAAGCCGGCGGTTGTCGGCACGCCGATCAGGCTCAGACCCGCCAGCACGAAGGCGAGGGTGGTCCAGGGCATGATCTTGCCGACACCAGCCAGGTTGTCGATCCGCGTGGAACCGATGCGCAGGAACATGGCCCCGGCGGCCATGAACAGGGCTGCCTTGGTCAGTGCGTGGTTGAAGATATGCACGATGCCGCCCGTCAGGCCGTCGGACGACCCGAGGCCGATACCCACCACGATGTAGCCGATCTGCGCGACGGAGGACCACGCCAGCAGGCGTTTCAGGTCGGTCTGGAAGATGGCGACCATGGATCCGATCAGGAATGCCAGGACCGCGAAGGGCAGCAGCAGCCGCGCGAAATGCAGGTCCTGGAACGCCGCAACCTCACCGAAGACGGTGAATTCGAAGCGCAGCAGCACGTAGATGGAGACCTTGGTTGCCGTGGCCGACAGGAACACGGCCACCGCGCTGGGGCTGTAGGCATAGCCGTTCGGCAGCCAGAAATGCGCCGGGAACAGGGCGAACTTCAGCGCGATGCCGGCGATCAGGAATGCGGCCGCGGCACGCACCGACGTGGTGTCGGATACCGGTCCGAGACGGTCCGCCATGTCGGCGATGTTCAGGGTGCCGGTCATGATGTAGAGCAGCCCGACACCGATCAGGATGAAGGTCGCGCCGAGCGTGCCCAGCACCAGGTACTGGAACGCGGCGGTCAGCGCCCGCGGGTCCCGGCCGGATGCCATCAGCATGTAGGTGGCCAGCGATGATATCTCCAGGAAGACGAAGATGTTGAACGCGTCACCGGTGATGGTGATGCCCAGCAGGCCGCAGAGGCAGAGCAGCCAGCCGGCATAGAACAGGTGGTGCTTGTCCCTCGGCACCTCGCGCTCCACCGACCGGAGCGCATAGGGCAGGGAGACGAGGGATATGCCGGAAACGATCATCAGCACGAAGGCATTGATCTCGTCGATCCTGTACTCGATGCCGATCGGCGGTGCCCAGCCACCCATCTCGTAGGAAATGACACCGTGCGTCAGTACCTGCTGCAACAGCATGACCGAGATCCAGAAGACGGCTGCACTGACCAGCAGGGCAAAGGCCCAGGGTCCATTGCGAAACCGCAGGAAGGTGCAGATCGGTGCCGCCACCATCGGGACCACGACCTGCAGGGCAGGCAGGCTCGCCAGAAGACTGAATCCGGCCTGGGTTGCGGTGCTCATGCCCCCTTCCCCCCGGTCGTGCCGGCAGCGGCCGCATCGGCCCGCGCCTGGGTCATCGCCTCGGCATCCAGCTTGGCCAGTTCCTGTTCGTAGAGTATCTCGGCCTCCGCGATCTCGTCTTCCTCGACGGTGCCATGGGCTTCCTTGATGCGGACGATCAGGGCAAGGCCGATGGAGGTGGTGGCGATCCCGACCACGATGGCCGTCAGGATCAGCACGTGCGGCAGGGGATTGGAAATCGCCCGCTCCAGCCCGTCGGCCATGATCGGCGCGGTGCCGCCCCAGACCTTTCCCGAACTGATGTAGAGCAGGAAAACGCTGGCCTGGAAGATGTTCAGGCCCACGACCTTCTTCACCAGGTTCCCGCGGCTCATGGCGATATAGATGCCTGCCATCATCAGGATGGCGAAGACGTAATAGTTGAACTGACCAAGCCACTGCATCAGCGCGGCCCCCGCGCATCGGCGACAGGCCCGTCGGCATGGTCATCGGCCTGTTCGTCTTCGTCGTCGTCATCGCTTTCGAGTTCGCGGGTGATCTTCAGGCGGCCCGCGAACTGGTAGAAGATCGTGATCATCACGGCGGCAACCGTCATGCCGACGCCGAATTCGATGATCAGGATACCCAGGTGCTGTCCGTGCACCGGGTCATGGCTGTCGAGGACGCCGTAGTTCAGGAATTCCCCGCCCAGCAGCAGCGTGGCAACACCGACCCCGGCATAGATCAGCAGCCCCAGGGCGACGAGCACGGAAACAAGCCCCGGCGAAATGACGCCGCGGGCCTGGTCGAGGCCGTAGATCAGGGCATAGAGGATGATCCCGGCGGCGAAGATGACGCCTGCCTGGAACCCGCCACCGGGACCGAAATCACCATGGAACTGGACGTAGAGCCCGAACAGGAGAATGAACGGGATCAGCAGCTTGGCCAGGACGCGGGGGACCAGATGTTCGATCATCAGGCGTTCCCCCCATCGTTCGGAGCTTTATCGCCATCGCCATCGTCATCTTCGCGCCGCCGGCGACGGCGGGCACCGATGACCGGCATCGCGGACAGCAGCATCATGACGCCGATGCCGGCGGTGAAGATCACCGTGACCTCGCCCAGCGTGTCAAAGCCGCGATAGCTGGCCAGCACGGCGGTGACGATGTTGGGGACGTCGATGTCCGCCTGTGTCTGGGTGATGTAATAGGGCGCGACGTGAACCTGGTTGGGCGCATCTGCAGAACCCACGGCAGGCATGTCCTGCATGCCCCAGAACAGCACCGCGCCTGCTGCCAGGGAAACCAGCAACGGCACGAACTGGAACCGGTTCGGTACCTTCTCGCGTCGGCTGTCGATCAGGGCCAGCGTGCCGAGCGACAGGATGGTCGAAACGCCCGCGCCGACCGCGGCCTCGGTGAAGGCCACGTCCACGGCGTCCAGCAGGGTGAAGACCAGGGCCATCAGCAGGCTGTAGATACCGGCCAGCATGACCACGGCGAACAGGTTGCGCACCCGGATGATGCCGATCGTCACCAGCAGCAACAGGCCCAGCAGGGCAACGTTGATGATGGCTTCCCAGTCACCCAGGGGGATGCCGCTGTCCAGGTTCATGCCGCGTCCCCTTCGCCATCGGTGAGGTCGTGGTCCAGTTTCGGCTTCTGCGCCGCAAAGAACGCGGCATGGCCGACGGAATAGGACGCGATGGGGCTGGTGAACCAGAGGAAGATCAGGATGAAGACGAGCTTGACCGTGATCAGCCATTCGCCGGCGAAGAGCGACGGCACGGCGAGACCGGCCAGGATCATGAAGGTCGCCAGGGTGTCGGTGACACTGGCCGCGTGCAGGCGGGTGTAGAGATCAGGCAGGCGCAGGGTGCCGTAGGCGCCGACAACGGTCAGCATCGCGCCGCCAATCACCAGCACGCCCGAGACGATGGTGACCCAGTCCATCACCGGGCCTCCCGGCAATTGCAGGAAACCAGGCTCTTCATGACCGGGCCCTCGACTGGCCCAGGTCGCGATAGCGGAAGTACTTCAGCACCGCGATGATGCCGATGAAGTTCATCAGGGCGTAGACCAGCGCGAGATCGAG
Source organism: uncultured Alphaproteobacteria bacterium (assembly GCA_913064755.1). Lineage (GTDB taxonomy): Bacteria > Pseudomonadota > Alphaproteobacteria > Minwuiales > Minwuiaceae > Minwuia. The sequence continues at coordinate 9,792 of CAJYBQ010000029.1, read as the reverse complement.
GAATTCGGGCCGTCCGCCAAGATAGCCGAGCACCGCCAGCAACAGCAAGGGCGTGGTGACGAACATGTTCACGGCCATGACCCGGTCCAGCAGCGTCGGGCCGAGCAGGGCACGGCTGAGCGCCAGCAACATGGCAACCAGCAGCCCGAGTGCGCCGATGGCGAAGATCATGGTGTCCTGTCCTTCTGCGCGCGGGCATGCAGCCTGTCGCTTTCCAGCGCGGCGCAGCGGCGGTTCATGTCGTCGGTCAGCACGCCCTCGGCCCCGGCGCGCGACAGGGCGTGCACCAGGATGCCCTTCTCGTCATCGATATCCAGCGACAGGGTGCCGGGCGTCAGGGTGATGGAATTGGCATAGATGACCCGCCCCAGGTCCGTCCGCTGCAGGGTCTTGCTGCGTATCAGCGTGGGGGAGATGTTCAGCGTCGGGCGCAGCAGGTGGCCGATCACGTCGATGTTCGCCTTCACGATCTCCACGAACAGCCAGGGCCAGTAGACGATGATGCGCCAGCCGAGTTCCAGGGGGGTGCCTTCGTGGTCGATCACGTCCATGCGGCGGGCGATGAACACGCACAGCAGGCACGACGCCGCGCCCAGCCAGAAAAGCAGGTTGTTGTCGTATATCCCGGACAGCAACAGCCACGTCACCGCCAGGAAGAACAGCAATCCAAGCGCCCGAACCACATGACCCCCTTATTGGTTTGTCGATCATCCCCATAGACCAGTGACCTCAACCTAGCTTGCCACCGCATCGCTGTGCAACAGGCGCACTGCACCCGAACTCGGTTGTTCGCACGGTAAAATTTGTCGTGATAGACTTTGGCTGTTAGCCTGAAAGAAAAGTGCAACTGACAAGCGGTAGCGCCATGTGGGGGAATGAGGCTGGTGAGCGCGCGGAAGCGCCGGTCGCCGTTGAGGTCCAGGGCCATCTCAAGTGGTTCAACTATGTGAAGGGATACGGCTTTGTCACGGCAGAGGACGGGCGGGATGTGTTCCTGCACCTGTCCTGCCTGCGGAAGGCCGGACTGTCCTTCATCGACGAAGGTGCCGAGATCTGGTGCGAGGTGACGGAGGGGCCGCGTGGCCTGCAGGCGCAGTCCGTGCTCCAGGTCCGCCCGGGAAACAGCGAACCCAGCGAAGGCATGCCACGGCAGATGCAGGCTGAACTCAATGGTGCCGCGGTCGTGCCTGGCAGCCGTCCTGCCCGTGCGGTTGAGGTATCCGGGATCGCCGATCCCGTGAGACCGGTCAGCGCGTCTGGGCGCGATGGTGACGGGCTGGAGGAACACACCGCCACGGTGAAATGGTTCAACCGGATACGCGGCTATGGTTTTCTCTGCATAAACGACAAGGAACCGGACGTGTTCATTCACGTTGAAACGCTGCGTCGTGTCGGACTGACCGTCATCCAGCCGGGGGAGACCCTGCGGGTGCTGGTGGAACGCAGCCGGAAAGGCCTGCTTGCGCGGGAAGTCTGCATGGACTGACCGACCTTCGTGTCGTGTCCAGTCCTGTGGGCAAGATGATCCCGGCCCCGGCGACGTCAGACGACCCGCTTCAGTCCACGTGCATCAGGATGTTGACCAGTCGTCCGAACGGATCGCGCACGAAGAACCGCCGGACACCCCAGGGTTCGGAGACCGGGCCATATTCGATCGTCAGTCCCGCGTCACGCATGCGCCGGTGCAGGTCGTCCAGGTTGTCCACCTCGATGGAAAGATCGGGAACGGGCGTGCCGGAGCCACCATCGGTCGCGAAGCTGATCTGCTGCGATGAACCGGGTTCGGTCGCGAATGTCCTGATCCAGCCCTGGTCCATCACCGGCACCATGCCGAGCAGGTCCTGGTAGAAGGCGACGGCGCGCGCGGGGTCATCGGCGGCAATGTCGGGAACGATGCGTTTGACGGTCATGCGGATGGCCCCCCGTTGCGGCTGCTAGATCTTGGTTTCGTCGCTGCCCAGGGCCGCCGCGAGCCTGTGGGCGGCTGATCCGCGGCGCAGCGGCTTCTGCTGCGAAGGGTCGGGGGCCCAGCCGGTCATCTGGATGACCTGGAACGTGGCCGGCACGCGGCCCTCGGCATCGCCGAACATCTCCCCGTACAGCGCCATGGCACGCAGCAGGGTCTCGCGGCGCAGGAACGTGCGACGGCGCTGCAGTACCGTGTTCTGCTCGCCCATGCCGCGCAGGTCCTGCAACAGCTTGAACGGGCTGCCATAGCTGACGGTGATCCGGTCGCTGTCGGTCACGGGCAGGCCGAACCCGGCACGCTGCAACAGGCCGCCGGCGTCGCGTATGTCGGTAAAGGGGGAGACGCGCGGGCTGACGCCGTTCTCCACCTCCATCTCCGCCTGCATCAGCGCCTGGCGCAGTTCGGTCAGGGTGTCGCCGCCCAGGATGGCGACCAGCAGCAATCCGTCCGGTTTCAGTGCCCGGCGCAATTGCACCAGCGCGCCGGGCAGGTCGTTGACCCAGTGCAGCGACAGGACGCTGAACACCAGGTCGACGGAGCCGGGGGCGACGGGCAGGAATTCCTCGTCGCCCACGAAGACCGGTCCGGCGGTCGCGCCGCGCGCTGCCATGCCCGGCACCAGGTCCATGGTGGCCGCATGCTGGATCTTTGCCCCCGGCCCCACCAACCCGTCGGGCAGCCTGCCCCGGCCACCGACGACCAGCGCGCGCTCGAACGTGCGGTCGACGTCGAACAGCCGGTCCGCCAAACGGGCCGCCACCTCATCGAACAGGAACGCGTGCGTCCCGAATGCCGGTGCCGCCCGGGCGCGGTTGCGGCGGTGCAGGGTTCGGTCAAAGACCGCTATGCCTTCTGGAACCGTGTTCATGAATGCAGGGTATGCCGCCCGACCGGGTTCGTTGCAACCGCGTGTCCGATAAAGGATGATCCCGCATGGCCAGTGAACCCGGCACGACGAAGCAGCAGGTCGGCGAACCGCGCCCGGGTGCAGGGCCCGTGGTCAGCCGGTTCGCGCGCATGGCGCTCGACCTGCTTCTGCCGCCGCAATGCCTGGCCTGCGAAACCATCGTGGCCGAACCGGGGCGGCTCTGTGCCCGCGGCTTTGCGGAGCTCGCCCTGATCACCCCTCCCTTGCGCATCGTCCGCGGCCCGCCGTCCGCCATCCGCGCGTCGCCGCAGCTGGTCCGCCGGGCCTCGCGAGAGCGGCGGTGGAGCGGGGCGGAGGGGGGGCGAGTGCGTCGCGGACCACCCGACCGACACCCGCGGCGGCGCGGCGGGGCGCTACGACGACCGCATCCGTGATGCGCTGCTCGGGTTCAAGCATGGGGATCGCGCCGACCGCGCCGGGGGGCTGGCCCGCCTGGTGGCCCGCGCGGGGCAGCCCTGGCTGGCAGGGGCCGACCTGATCACCGGCGTGCCGCTGCATCCGCGCAGATTGCTGCGACGGCGCTACAACCAGGCGGCACTGATTGCCGATGAACTGGGCCGCAAGCACCCGGGCCTGGCGGTCCCCGACCTGATGCAGCGCATCCGCGCCACCCGCAGCCAGGGCGGTCTCAGCGGCAGCGCCCGGCGGCGCAACCTGCGCGCAGCCTTTGCCGTTACCGCCGCCCACGCCGAACGGGTGCGGGGTGCCCACGTGGTGCTGGTGGATGACGTGATCACGACCGGTGCAACGGTTTCGGAATGCGCCAGGGTGCTGCGTCGTGCCGGGGCGGCGGAAATCACCGTGCTGGCGGTCGCGCGCGTTGTCCGCACCGGGCACGCGACCTATGTATAGTCCCGAACAAGCAGGAATGCGGGCAGACAGCCCGGAAGGAGACGGATCATGAGCAAGGTTGTCCTCTATACCACTGGCCTCTGCACCTATTGCTACCGCGCCAAGAAGCTGCTGGACCGCAAGGGCGTGGCCTACGAGGAAATGGACGTCATGTTCACGGCGGGAAAGAAGGAAGAGATGATCCAGCGTCCCGGTCGCCGCACCGTGCCGCAGATCTTCATCGGTTCGACCCATGTTGGCGGTTTCGATGACATGGAGGCGCTGGATGAAGCCGGTCGCCTCGACAGCCTGCTGCAGGGCGCGGCGTGACTGCGACCTTCCGCGCTGCCTGCATCCAGCCCAATACGGGCACGGACTGGCAGGCCAACCTGAGCGCCTGTACCGACTGGATCACGCGGGCCGCCGCGGATGGTGCGCGCTACGTGCAGACGCCGGAGGTGAGCAACTTCATCTTCCGCCGTCGCCAGGACACGCTGGCCAATACCCATGCGGAGGCCGATGATCCCTCCCTCGCCGCGTATCGCGACCTCGCGGCGCGACTGGGCATCTGGCTCAACATCGGCTCCCTGGCGTTGCAGGGGGACGGCGACGAGAGACTGGTCAACCGGTCGTTCCTGATCGGGCCGGACGGGGCCATCACCAACCGCTACGACAAGATCCACATGTTCGATGTGGAGCTTCCGTCGGGCCAGAAGTTCACCGCATCCCGGGCCTACCGACCGGGCGAGAGCGTGAACGTGGTGGATGTGGCGATTGCCGATGCCACCGCAGGGGAGGGCACCGCGGTCCGGCTCGGCATGACCATCTGCTACGACATGCGCTTTCCGCACCTCTATCGTGACCTGGCAAAGGCGGGTGCGAACGTGCTCACCATGCCGTCCGCCTTCACGGCGGAGACGGGCAAGGCGCACTGGCATGTCCTGTTGCGCGCGCGGGCGATCGAGAACGGGTGTTTCGTCATTGCCGCTGCCCAGACCGGTACCCACGACGGTGGTCGAGAAACCTATGGCCATTCCCTGATCGTCGACCCCTGGGGCGAAGTGCTGGCCGATGGCGGCACGGACACGGGATACGTCACCGCGGAGATCGACATGGCCAAGGTCGCGACGGCGCGGCAGTCGGTGCCGTCGCTGAACAACGACCGGGCCTACAGCCTGACCGGCTGACCGCGCGTCAGCGCCGCCCGCCGGCGATCTTCACCGCGTCGGGCAGACGCCGCAGGCGGCCCATGGCGATGAAGCCGAGCAGCGGACCGATGGCGACGGTCCAGAATGCCCATTCCCAGCCGATGATCTCCACGACCTCCGGCACCATGTGGATGGTGATCAGGGTGAGCATGAAGCCGATGGACGTCTGGGCGGTCACCATGGTTCCGACCCGCTCCGGCTCCGCCAGTTCCATGACGCTGGCAGAGAACTGGGCCGAATCGGCGATGACCACGATGCCCCAGAACAGGCAGAACACCGTCATGATCCAGGGCGGTCCGCCGAACAGGAACCCCGCCACCATGCAGCAAGCCGTGCTGGCACCCATCGCGCCCATGGTGACGGCCGTGCGCCCGACGCGATCCGCCAGCCAGCCACCAAGGAAAGCGCCGATGGCGCCCGCCCCCAGGACCCCGAAGGTCAGCAGGGACGCATTGAAAGCGACGCGCGGATCGCCCGCGCCGTACCAGGCGGTGAAGGACGCGTTCAGGAACACCACCATCCAGCCCCAGACGGCGTAGAGCTCCCACATGTGTCCGAAGTAGCCGAAGTTGGCGAGGCGCAGGGCGCGGTTCCGCCAGGCCTCCAGCACCGCCGCGGGCTTGAACTTCGCGGGCTTGAGTGCGTTGGGTCCCAGCACGACGACCTGCACCAGTACCGCGCCGATCAGCGCCGCCGTGCTGGTCGCGCCCAGGGTCAGCCGCCAGTCGATGCCGGACAGGAAGGCCTGCGCCAGGTGTGGTGCGCCCGACCCGAGGGTCAGCGCGGCGACCAGCAGGCCAGTCAGCAATCCCATGTCCCCGCGCGCCCAGGTGGACACCATCTTCATGCCCACCGGGTAACACCCCGCCATGCAGATGCCGATGCCGAAGCGGAACACGGGCACCAGGGGCGATGCCGGGTCGATCCAGATCAGCGCACCATTGGCGGAGGCGCCGATCAGTGCCGCCGCGCTGAAGAAGGTCTGGGGCCGCCAGCGGTCCGCCAGGCCAAGTATCGCGCTGACCAGCGTGCCGACGACGAAGCCGACGCTGAGCATGGAGGTATAGAGCGATGCCTGCAGGGAAGTGATCTCGGTCTCTGCACGGATCGCGGGCAGGGTGGCCGCACCGGAGAACCAGACGCTGAGCACCAGCAGTTCGGCCACTGCCAGCAGTCCGATGGATCGCCACTTGCCGCTCATGTCCCGAATGCTGCTCACCGTCCCCTCCCGCGTTGACGGAAGCGGCAGCGGCCCGCTGCAGAGTCCATCGTCATCAAACCAGACAGCAGTCTGCCCGCCGGGTCCAGAGGAGAGTTCGATGGTCAGCCATCCGGGCCGCGCTTACCGTTTCGACAATACGCGAAACGTGGCGGTGACGAGGGCGCAGGGTTCGTCGTCGGCAGTCACCTGTCCCTGTGCAACGTCGATCCTGCCGCCGTTCTTCACATGCGTGGCCCGGAATTCCAGCCACTGGCCGATCTGGGCCGATTTCATGAAATCCATGTTCAGGCTGATGGTGACAAGCCCGCCGACATTGTCTCGGCGCCGGGCGCAGGAAAGCCCCATGGCGTTGTCGGCGAGGGCGGAGATCAGGCCCCCGTGCACGAAGCCGCGGGCGTTGCAGTGCTGTTCGCCCGCGCGCAGGCCGATGATCACGGCATCGTCCGTTGTCCTGGAATAGAGCGGCTCCCACGGTTCTGTCAGGGGGCTTTTCCTGAAATGCGGCTCGAAACCTTCGGGCGGGTTGGCTGGCAGGGTGGTCATGGCGTGTCTCCGATGCTGTCCGGTGTCGCCAGGTGCCGGGCCAGGAATGCCCCGGCCTCGACCAGGGATTCGCTGGACCGGGCGGCGCGTGAAAGCGTCATGGCCCCGTCCAGGGTTGCGCGCGCCAGCTGGGCGTGACGTCGTGCGACGTCGGGCGGGAAGCCACGGGCGATGAACAGGTTGGTGAAGGCCCCGGTCACGGCTTCGCTGGCCAGCGCCAATGCAGCGGCGATATCCGGTTCATGCGGCACGGTCTCGTTGGTCAGCACGCCGAGCAGGGGACCTTCGGACCAGCCGGTCTGCTTCAGCCAGGCCGCGCGCGCCGAGGCCATCTGTTTCAGCAGGGCACCGAGACTGCGCTTGCTGACCGCGGCCTGCTGCAGCGCGCCGGTGATGTCGTCGGTCAGCTCCTCGACCGCCGCGACGGCCAGCCCCGACTTGCCGTCGGGAAAATGGTGATAGAGCGATCCGCGTGGAGCCGCCGCCGCGGCCAGGATCTCCGCCGTGCCGACAGCTGCATAGCCGCGCTGTTGCACCAGCGTCATGAAGGCCCGGATCAACCGTGCACGCGTTGGCGGTCGTCGCCCCGATGACGGATCACCGGGTCCGGCCGTCGTGTCTCCATCGAGCCAGCTCATGTCTTGTTCCCTCTGGACTGATTGGTCCAATAATAGACTGATCAGTCCAGTTTGGGCAAGCCCGGAACGACATCGATGTCAAAGGGCGCGGAACCGCCCCTTGCGCGGCGGGGTATAGCGTTCGACCTCGAAGTTCACCGCCACCATCCAGTCGGCATATTCAGGCTGGATGCGCTTGGCGATCTGGATCAGTTCCTGGCGGAACGGTCCCTCCAGCGGTGCGCCGCGCCCGGGCCAGATACGGAATTTCAGGCGCAGGTAACTGCGACCGGCCTTCGTCATGTGGCGACCCGTGATCTCGGCCGGTGCGCGGAAGATGCCGGGATACTGTTCGTCCGCGGCAGTGGCCAGCAGCCGCACCTCCGCCTCCATCCTTTCCGCCAGTTCGGCATCGGCGGGCAGGGTGAAATCCACGAAGCACCGAACGTATCCGCGCGGGTATGCGACCACGTTGATGATCGACCGGTTGGGCACGAACACCTCTGCCCCCAGCGGGCTGCGCAACACCGTGAAACGCATGCCGAACCGTTCCACCAGGCCGACCTGGCCGCTGATCTCTATCACGTCGCCAATGTCGAACAGGTCGGTAAAGATGATGGTCACGCCGCTGACCACATCCTGCACGATGCCCTGCGACCCGAAGGCCACGGCCAGCCCGATGATGGACGCGCTGGCGACATAGGTGGACAAGGGAACACCGGCCTCGCTCAGGACGAATCCGAAGGCCGCGAAATACAGCGCGAAGACGACCGTGCTGGTGATCAGGCTGATCAGGGTGACCGTCTTGGTGGACCGACGCGCCATCCGGGTGGTCATGGCATGGCCGCTGATGTAGCGGATGGCGCGCACGAAACCATGCACGGCGGCCACGCCCGCAATGGCCAGGACCACGCGTTCGGTCGATGTCAGGTCCTGCAACAGTCCGGAAAGCGCGCTCATCCGCCCAGATCACTCCACCAGAGGGTCGACGCGTCGCAGGTCGGCGCAACGGCGTCAGTCGAACTTCGGGTCGCCCTTCATCATGCGCAGCGGATCATAGGTCATGACCACGTCGCCGTTCTGGTTGACCACCTTGTGGTCGGTCCGGACCAGCGCGCGGTTGCCCTTGCTGGCCTGCTTGATCTCCGTCACCACGCCCTCGACATGGATGGTGTCGCCCGCGTAGGTGGGGCCGGTGACATTCACCTGGCATCCCAGGAACGCCAGGCCGGTGCGGCCGATGGTTGCCGGAATGACCAGCCCCTCCGCCATCGACATGACCAGCGCGCCGGGCACCAGGCGACCGGTGAACTTCGTGTGTTCCTCCAGGTACCAGTCACTGGTGAACAGTTCCTCCGTCATGCCGATCATGCCGGTGAAACCCGTCACGTCCTCGCCGCGGATGGTGCGGCTCAGGGTCTTGAACGACCAGCCAACGGACCAGTCCTGCCAGTAGAATCCATGTCCCAGCAATTGCATTGTCTCTGTTCCTCGCATCAGCGCTTCAGGCGGTCGGTTCTTCGGTCTTCTGGCGTGCCGCACCCGTGGCCAGCATGGCGTCAACGGTCGCCTCGTCATAGCCCAGTTCGGTCAGCAGTTCGCGTGTCTGTTCCCCCAGGTGCGGGGTATGGCGACGGACCGAGACCGGACTCTTCTCGAAGTTCACCGGGAACTTCATGGTGCGCAGTTCGCCCTCTGTCGGGTGGTCGTAGTGCTGCCAGAAACCCACGTCCGCCAGGTGCGGATCCACCAGCAGGTCTTCCGGCGTGTTGACGCGGGTGCAGGGAATGCCGTGCGGCTCCAGCGTCGCCAGCCAGTCGTCGGTGGTCAGCGCCCCGGCAAGTTCGGAAAGGGTCGAATAGACTTCCTCGATGTTCGCCTGGCGGGCGGCGAAGCTGTTGAAGTGCGGATGGTCCACCAGGTCCTCGCGCCCCGCAGCCTTCAGCACGACGGCCCATTGCCGGTTGTCATAGGGCAGGATCGCGACCCAGCCGTCCTTTGACGGGTAGGGTTTGCGCCACGGCGTCATCAGGCGGATGTATTTCGTCGGCCCGTTCGCGTCGGCAAGCGCTTTGAACCGGGCGTTGAACCAGTTGAAGAGGGCAGTCCTGCTGCGCACCTGCTCGGACTCGGTGTTCTCGAGCCGGACGCGTCCCTGCCTGCTGCACCAGATCAGACGATGCTGCGCCCCTTGTGTCGATGCGGTTTCGCCAGAGGAATACGGCGCGCTGGTCGACGATGCCATGCGGTTCCTGGAAGGTCGTTCCACGCGCGTTCAGACGGAGCTGGCCGAACGGATGTCCGAAGCGTCGGCAAGCATGGAGTTCGAGCGTGCCGCGGTGTACCGCGACAGGATTCGGGCGCTGACGCAGATCCAGGGGCATCAGGGCATCAAGCCACAGGTCACCGCCCAGGCCCACGGCTGCGCCCTGCACCGCCAGGGCGGGCCGGCCGGTGTGCAGGGGTGCTTCTTC
>CAJYBQ010000028.1 GCA_913064755.1 uncultured Alphaproteobacteria bacterium | reverse complement strand
CGGCGGGTAGGTGGGGGCGCGGGTTCGTGCAGGGCGGCCGGGGGATGGCCGCGCGCGGCTGGTGGCCGCCGGAAAGCGGGCCCGGGGACGTCCGCCCCTGGTCGGCGATCTTCACCCGTTCCAGGTAGTGCATGGCCCGGTCCTCGGCTTCCTTGCGCGGTTCCTTGCGGACCCAGATCGGCGCCAGGGTGCAGTTGTCGAGTACCGACAGGTGCGGGAACAGGTTGAAGTGCTGGAAGCACATGCCGACTTCCGACCGGATCTTGTCGATGTTCTTCAGGTCCGACGACAGTTCGATCCCGTCCACGATGATCGTGCCCTTCTGGTGTTCCTCCAGCCGGTTGATGCAGCGGATCAGGGTCGACTTGCCGGAACCGGACGGGCCGCAGACCACGATCCGCTCCCCGCGGTTCACCGTCAGACTGATGTCGCGCAGCACGTGGAAATCCCCGTACCACTTGTTCATCATCGTGATCTCGATGGCGATTTCGTCGGAGATCGTCAGCTTGGAGCGATCGATCTCACGGTCGAGGGAGGCGGCGTCACTCATGATTCAAGCCTTTCGTTTTTCCTTGCCGACATGCCTGCCGGCTGGCGTAGCGATATGTCATCTGCCGGTTCACCGATGCCCGGTCTGCAGCTTCCGCTCCAGGTAGAGGGAATAGCGGGACATGCCGAAGCAGAAGATGAAGAAGAAGATGCCGATGAAGCCGTAGAGCTCCCACACGATGCCGTTCCAGTTCTGGTCGGCACGGATGGGGCCCAGAATGCCCACCGGGTCCAGCATGCCGATGACGATCACCAGGGTGGTGTCCTTGAACAGCCCGATGAAGGTATTGACGATGCCCGGAATGGAGATCTTCAGCGCCTGCGGCAGGATGATCAGGCGCATGGACTTCCAGTAGTCCAGGCCCAGCGCATCCGCGGCCTCGTACTGCCCCTTCGGCAGGGCGGCGAGACCGCCCCGGATCACCTCCGCCATGTAGGCGGCGGCAAACATGGTCACCATGATGACCACCCGCAGGATCAGGTCGAACGTCGTGCCCGGCGGCAGGAAGTACTGCAGCAGCACCGAGGCCACGAACAGCAGGGTGATCAGCGGCACGCCGCGAATGAACTCGATGAAGCCGGTGCAGATCGCCTTGATGAAGATCAGGTTGGACCGGCGGCCGAGCGCCAGGGCGATGCCCAGCGGGAAGGACCCGGCGATACCGCTGACCCCGATGATGAGGGACAGCAGGAAACCGCCGATCTTGTCCGACGCGACCGGTTCCAGGCCGATGTCGAGCACGGCAGCGAGGGCGCTGTCCACCTCGGCGACCGCGAACAGCCACCAGGCGACAGTGACCAGCACCGCGCCGCTGACGGCGAGGATCCCGGCAATGCCTTCATCCATGAGCCTGCAGAGCACCTGGTCGACGATCCGGTAGACGATGATGCCGACGATCGGCCCGGCCATGACGGCGATCGGACCCCAGATGGTGCCGCCCCAGATCAGCCAGTAGGCCACGGCCGGGTAGAGCATGGATCCGAACAGCAGCTTGCGCGGCGCGCCGGCAAACAGCACCGGCCAGAGGGCCACGAGCATCAGCACGAAGGCGACAACCGGGCGCCAGCGTTCCTCGTTCGGATAGAAGCCGTAGATGAACTGCAGGTAGCGTTCGCGGATGACCGCCAGGCAGGCACCGTTGTCGATGCTGCGGCAATCCTGCAGCGAGGAAGCATTCCAGACGGAATTCAGCAACAGCCAGGGCACCACCGATGCCAGCAGGCTGTAGATCACGTAGATGCCCAGCAGGGTCATCACCGTGTTCGAGACGCTGGAGAACAGGTTCTGCCGGACCCAGGCTATCGGTCCGACAGCGCTGGAGGGCGGCGGCGAGGCGGGAATGTCGCCGGTTGCGACGAAGGGTTCGTGGCTTGTGCTCATCTCACCGCTCCCTCAGCTTCACGCGTTCATTGTACCAGTTCATCACCGACGAGATGCTGAGCGAGGCAATCAGGTAGAAGGTCATCAGCAACAGGATGCACTCCATCGCCTTGCCCGTCTGGTTCATCGTGATGCCACCAAGCGTGCCGGTCACGTCCATGTAGCCGACGGCAATGGCGAGCGAGGAGTTCTTCGTCAGGTTCAGGTACTGGCTGATCAGCGGCGGCACGATGACCCGCAGCGCCTGCGGCAGCACCACCAGGTTCATGGTCCGGTTGGGCCGCAGACCCAGCGCGAAGGCCGCTTCCGACTGTCCCTTGCTGACCGACAGGATACCGGCGCGGACGATTTCCGCCGTGAAGGCCCCGGTGTAGAGGGACAGGGCCAGCCAGAGACCGATCAGGCTGTCACGCATGAAGACGCCGCCCTGGAAGTTGAAGCCCTTCAGCTCGGGGTATTCCAGGGTGATCGGCATCCCGAGCGCGAAGAACGCCAGCAGGGTCGGCAGGAAGAAGATCGCGAGGGAGATGCGCAGCACGGGCAGGATCTCGCCCGTCGCTTCCTGCCGCTTCCTGGCCCAGCGGCGGAAGACGAACATCGCGACGATGGACAGCAGGAAGACGGCGACCACCGCCATCGACATGTCGCCCCAGATCGGGGCCGGAATGTAGAAGCCCCGGTTGGTCAGGACCAGCATGCCGCCCAGGAAGGGCGAGGCTGCCGGATCCGCACCCCGGAACCCGCTGGGTGCGGGCAGGGATTCATTGATCACCGCGACGGTGATCAGGATCCAGATCAGGACGGGAATGTTGCGGAAGGCCTCGACGTAGATCGTCATGAGGCGGGCAATCAGCCAGTTGTTCGACAGGCGCAGGACACCGGCAATGACCCCGATGATGGTCGCGGTGATGCAGCCGAGGAACGCGACAAGCAGCGTGTTCAGGATGCCCACGATGGCAGCCCGCGCATGCGTGTCCGTCGACGTGTAGTCGATCAGGCGCTGATTGATGTCATAGGAAGCGGTTTCGAACAGGAAACCGAAACTGAAGGTCTTGCCGAGCAGGGCAAGGTTCGTGATGGCGTTGTCCAGCAGCCAGGCCACGGCCAGCATGAACAGGATCAACGCGAAAATCTGAATTGTGTAGGATCGGTAGCGGGTGTCGTAGACCAACATCCCGAGACGGAATCCATCTCCATCATTGGAGATCACAGCCATGGCAGAGAGCCCCCTCGCACTGCGGCGCCGGTCAAAAGCACGACCCGGCCTGTCGCCTCCCCCCGATCAAAAAGAAAACGGGCGCGTCACCCTGGAGTGACGCGCCCGTATCTCAGATCAACGGAACGGCGGGGCGTAGAGGATGCCACCCTTGCTCCACAGCTGGTTCAGGCCACGTGCCAGACCAATCGCGGTGCTTTCACCGATGTTGCGTTCGAAGATCTCGCCGTAGTTGCCACCGGCGGCAATCGCATGCACGGCCCAGTCCTTGGAAAGGCCGAGCTGATCGCCGTCGCTGCCTTCCTTGCCCAGCAGGCGGTTGACTTCCGGATCGGAGGAACCGTTCTTCGCCAGTTCGGCCACGTTCGCCTTCGTGATGCCCTTTTCCTCGGCAATGATCAGCGCGTTGAGGACCCAGCGGCCGACATCGCCCCATTCATTGTCGCCGTGACGGACCAGCGGGCCCAGCGGCTCCTTGGAAATGATTTCCGGCAGCAGGATGTGCTCGGCCGGCTTCTCGAAGGTCGCACGGGTCGCGGCCAGGCCGGAAGCATCCGTCGTGTAGACGTCACAGGCGTTGGACAGGTACTTCTGCTGCGCCTCGGCATTGGTCTCGATCGGAACCGGCTCGTAGCTCATGCCATTGGCACGGAAGAAGTCGGCCAGGTTCAGTTCGGTCGTCGTGCCGGTCTGGATGCAGACCGTGGCGCCGTCGAGTTCCTTGGCGGATTTCACGCCCAGGCCCTTGCGGACCATGAAGCCCTGACCGTCGTAGTAGTTCACACCCAGGAAGGTGAAACCGAGATCGACGTCGCGGCTCAGCGTCCAGGTGGTGTTGCGATACAGGATATCGACTTCACCGGAGGCCAGCGCCGTGAAACGGGTCTTGCCCGTGGTCGGCGTGAACTTGATGGCATTCGGGTCACCGAAGATCGCCGCTGCCGTCGCGCGGCAGAAGGTGACATCGAAACCGTCCCAGACACCGTTGGCGTCCGTGAAGGCAAAACCGGCGAGGCCGGTGGACACACCGCACTGGACGAAGCCCTTGGCTTTCACGTCGTCAAGCGTGCCCGCATTCGCCGCCGTCGATACTGCCATCACGGCAGCCGCAGCAATGATTGCGCCTTTAATCTTCATCTTGGAAACTCCCTGTTGCATCCGGTCCCCGGATAAGTGCAATGCCGCCCTGTCTTGGCCAGCGGGGTCAATGCCCCACCGGTCCGGACGCACCGCATTCAAGGCCGGGGTGCGTTTAACCCGCGCAGCCTATGCCCGGTTTTTCGACAACACAACCGCCTTTCTGCAATGCAGCACTTGGCCGGACAGGCCTTGCTCTGCCAGTATCTGCGCGCAATCTGTCAGCAGGCATGACATTTGTTCGCCCGCCACCGGGTGATCGGAACAGCACAGGACGGGAAAGCCGACAAACATGAAGCAGGACACCACCATCGTCACCGCCGGGCGTCACCCGGAAAGCAACCTCGGCGTGGTGAACCCGCCCGTCTATCACACCTCCACCATCCTCAACCCGTCCATGGCCGACATGAAGGTCAAGAGCGCGGCGCGGGAGCAGGGCGAGACCGTGACCATGTACGGCCGCATCGGCCATCCGACGTCGCTGGCCTTCGAGGAGGCCATGGCGGAGATCGAGGGCGGCCACAGCGCCTTTGCCTTCCCGTCCGGCCTGGCGGCCATCGCCGCGGCGCTGACCGCCTATTGTTCCGCCGGCGACCACGTGCTGGTCAGCGACTCCGCCTATCGCCCGACCCGCGGCTATTGCGACGGGGTGCTGAAGCGTTTCGGGGTGGAGACCACCTATTACGACCCGCTGATCGGGGCCGGCATCGCCGACCTGATCCGCCCGAACACGAAGGTCGTCTATGTCGAGAGCCCCGGATCGCACACCTTCGAGATCCAGGACATTCCGGCCATCGCGGCGGAGGCGCACAAGGCCGGCGCCACCGTGCTGATGGACAATACCTGGGCCAGCCCGCTGTTCTTCCGTCCCTTCGACCATGGCGTCGATGTCTCGATCCATGCCGCGACCAAGTACATCGTGGGCCATTCCGACGCCATGCTGGGCGTGGTGGTGACCAACGAGGCCGCGTGGCAGCCGCTGCGCCGCACCGCCCAGGCCATGGGCCAGTGCGTCGGGCCGGACGACATCTTCCTGGGCCTGCGCGGCCTGCGGACCCTGGGCGTGCGCCTGCGCCAGCACATGATCAACGGGCTGGACGTGGCCGGCTGGCTGGAAACCCGGCCGGAGGTCGACCGCGTGCTGCACCCCGGCCTGCCGAGCCATCCCGGCCATGCCATCTGGAAGCGGGATTTCCTCGGGGCGTCGGGCCTGTTCTCCATCGTGCTGAAGGCGGGCTATTCAGACGATGACGTGGCGCGGATGATCGACGGGCTGGCGCTGTTCGGCCTCGGCGCGTCCTGGGGCGGCTTCGAGAGCCTGGTGCTGAGCCAGAAGCCCGAGCAGTTCCGCACCGCCACCGGCTGGAACGGGCCGGGACCGCTGATCCGCCTGCACATCGGGCTGGAGGACACCGACGACCTGAAGGCCGACCTCGCCGCCGGTCTCGACCGCCTGGCCGGCTGAGCCGGGCGGACCGTTCCGGGAGGGCCAGTGCCGGAGTCGTGCCGGGGTCGCGCCGGGGTATTGACGGGGTCCCGCCGACTTCTCCCCAGAACCGGAAAGCCTTTGCCAGCGGGGTTCTTGGCCTCCGCACTGGTGTGTCGAACAGGGGTTATCCACAATATATTGGGAATTCCGGGGCTTTCCTGCTTGGACCGGAATCCCTGATCCCCTATCTTGTTGTGCAAGAACTGGTACTCACCAGATATTGCGCGGGAGAGAGATCATGTCGGCAGGTTGGACGGAAGAACGGGTCACGCGGTTGAAGGACCTCTGGGGCACCGGCATGACTGCCGCGCAGATCGCCGAACAGCTCGGCAATGTCACGCGCAACGCGGTCATCGGCAAGGCCAACCGCCTCGGCCTGTCGAAGCCCGGTCGCCCGCGTGTCGCCAAGGCCGCGAAACCCGCCGCGCCGCGTCCGCGTTTCACCCGCCCGGCCCCGAAGCCGGAGCCGGAGGACGTTGTCCCGCAGGCCCCGGCCGAGGCACCGCCGCCGCCGGGCGCCCTGCCGCAGCACCGCCGGTGCCAGTTCCCCGTCGGGCATCCCGGCGAGTCCGATTTCCACTTCTGCGATCACGAGACCCTGTCGGGCAAGCCGTACTGCGATTACCACTGTTCCATCGCCTATCGTCACCGGACGGTCGCAGCCTGATCCGTCGCCGTGACGTCGCCGCAGTTTCGCCGCGCGACCGCTGCTGACCTGCCGGCCATCGTCGCCCTGCTGGCCGACGATCCGCTGGGGGCGGCGCGCGAAGACACCACGATCCCCCTGAACCAGCGCTATCTCGCCGCCTTCGCGGCGCTGGATGCCGACCCGAACCAGTTGCTGGCCGTGGTGGTCGACGACGACGCGGTGATCGGCTGCCTGCAGCTCAGCTTCATTCCGGGACTGTCGCGCACCGGCATGTGGCGCGGCCAGGTCGAGAGCGTGCGCATCCACCGCGAGCATCGCGGCGGCGGCCTGGGCCAGGCCATGTTCACCTGGGCCATAGACACCTGCCGCGCACGGGGCTGTGACCTGGTGCAGCTGACCACGGACCGCGCCCGCCCCGATGCGCTGCGGTTCTACGAACGGCTGGGGTTCACCGCCAGCCACATCGGCATGAAGCTGGAACTCTAGGACCGGCGCGGGGGATCAGGGCAGAAACGGGAAACGCCGACACCGCGCCTGCGGCCGGGCGGATCGGGCATCGCCCGGACGGGTCTTCGGGTGGCGCGAGATCAGTTGGCGCGGGACCTCAGCGGGACGTAGCGACCGTCCTCGATGCTCTGGAAGAACTCGTTCACCTGCGGGTGCTCCACCGGGTCACCGGATTCATCCCACAGCAGGTTCTGCTCCGACACGTAGGCGATATAGGTGGTCTCGTCATTCTCGGCGAGCAGGTGATAGAACGGCTGGTCCTTGCGCGGGCGCACGTCGGCGGGAATGGATTCCCACCATTCCTCCGTGTTGTTGAACTGCGGATCAACGTCGTAGATCACGCCCCGGAACGGGAAGAGGCGATGGCGCACGATGTCACCGATCCTGAATTTCGCCTCGGGCAACTGAAACAAGAAAACGCTCCGCCAACGGACAAGCCAGTATCTCTGGCGCATAGATGCGAATTTAGGGCCATCAGGTCAATGACGAACTCGCGGGTCACCGGCAGGATCGCGGCCCGGGGGATCGGCACAAAGCGGGCACCAGGTCGGCAACGGGGGCGAAAACGGGTGGTGAACGGCGCCTGGCCACGAACGAAAACGCCGCCGGGGAGGGACCGGCGGCGTCTTGTTTCGTCAGGCTGGAGGAGTGCGTCTTTCCCGTGGTGCCTGTGTATCCTTCAGATGGGGATGCCGCGCCGGAACCCAAGTGACACGCGTCACAGGCCTGGTTGTCGCGCGGTTCACGGGGTCGGTTTCCGGGCCGCTTCCCGTTCTGCCGCGCGATCTGCCTGCCCGGCCTCGGCCCGCAGCCGCCGGGCCATCTCGATGATGCGCCGGGTCTCGGGCCAGAGGTCCAGCCGCGCGATCTCCGCCGCGCCCATGAAGCAGGCCGCCATGGCGTCGGAACCCGCGACGGCTTCGCCCGACAGCCATTCGCCCCAGAGGTCCACCAGGGTGTAGTGATAGAGCAGCTGCCCCGAGGCATCGCGGTTGATGCCGTCCACCACGTCGATCAGCCCGCCGATCCGGCAGCGGACGCCGGTTTCCTCCTCCACCTCGCGACGCGCGCCCTCCGCCACCGTCTCGCCCAGTTCCTGCCGACCGCCCGGAATGGCCCAGTCGCCCTTGCGCGGCGGCTTGCCCCGGCGGATCATCAGCACGTCGTCGCCACGGAAAACCACCGCCCCGATCCCGATCTCCGGCTTCTTCATCTGCAGAACCCTTCCGATTGTCGTGGCCACAGCCTGCACCGGGCCGCATCCGCCTCGCAAGATGGCTCCCCCGGGCGGCGCATCCGTGCCAAGATCGGCGGCACCTGAATATCCGTGGCAGCCGGGGAGGATTTCGCCATGAGTATCGCCTTCGATCCGAACGCACCTGAATCCATTGTCGATCCCTACGCCGGGCTTGCCCGCCTGCGGGCGGAGGAGCCGCTGCACTGGAGTCCGGTCAGCCGGGCCTGGTACCTGACCCGCTACCAGGATGTCCGCGACGGATTCCGCGACAAGCGCATGTCCGCCGACCGCATCCGCCCCTTCGTGGAGGCCCAGCGCAACGGCCCGGACGGGGAGGAGATCGGCTTCCTGGGGGATCACCTGAGCCACTGGGCGGTCTTCAACGATCCACCGCGCCACGGCCATCTGCGGGGCCTGATGAACAAGGCCTTCACCAGCCGCCGGGTCGAGAGCCTGCGCGGCCAGGTGGCCGAGATGGTGGAAGACCTGATCGCCGACTGGCAGGACGGCCAGGAAGTGGATTTCCACCATGCCTTCGCCTATCCGCTGCCGGCGACCGTGATTGCCCTGCTGCTGGGCGTGCCGCAGCAGGACGTGGACCATCTGAAGCGCTGGTCGGATGCGCTGGCGCAATTCGTCCTGACCTCCAAGACCAATCCCGACAAGTACAAGGTCGCCGCCGCGGCACTGGCGGAGATGAACAGCTATTTCCAGGGCTTCCTGGACGATCGCCGGGCCAATCCCGGTGAACTGGTCACCGATGGCATGATCGATGCGTCGGACGAGGGCGATCGCCTGACCGCGGACGAACTGGTGGCCAGTTGCGTGCTGCTGCTGTTCGCGGGGCACGAGACCACGACCCAGCTGGTCGCCAACGGGCTGCATTCGCTGATCCGGCATCCCGACCAGATGGATGATTTCCGCGCCAATCGCGATGACGCCGCCTATACCCGCAACGCGGTGGAGGAACTGCTGCGCTATGACGGGCCGAGCCTGACTTCGCCACGGATCGCGGCGGAAGACATGGAAATGCACGGCCAGACCATCCGCGCCGGGCAACGGATCTGGCTGTGGAACTGTGCCGCCAACCGCGACGAGAGCGTCTTCGAGGATCCCGACAGGCTGGACCTTCGCCGCAGGAATGCCGACCGCCACGTGACCTTCGGCTTCGGCATCCACTTCTGCATCGGGGCACCGCTGGCGAAGCTGGAGGCGGAGGTGGCCTTCCCCATCCTGCTGAACCGTTTCAGCCGCTTCGAGGCGGTGTCGCCACAGCAGACCTGGTCGGATTCCTATGTCTCCCGCGGCATGACCAGCTTTCCCGTCCGGGTCTGGCGCTAGGCCGGGCAGGCAAGGCGCGGCCGCACCGCGACCCCGGAACAGCAGGCAGGACCACCAGGCACTACAGAGGCACGACCATGAAACTCATCGGCGGTTACAACTCACCTTATGTCCGCAGGGTCGCGGTGACCCTGGGGTTCTACGACATGCCCTTCGCGCGCGAGGATCTGACCCCCTTCGGCGACGACAAACCGGAGGTGCGTAAATACAACCCGCTGGCCCGGGTGCCGGCGCTGGTGCTGGACGATGGCGAAACGCTGATCGAAAGCGGCTCGATCATCGACCACCTCGACACCATGGTCGGTCCGGACCGGGCGCTGACCCCCGCGTCCGGCCCCGCCCGGCGCCAGGTCCTGAAGCTGGTCTCCATCGCGTCCGGGGCCACGGACAAGCTGGTCTCGGCACTGTACGAACATCACCTGCGGCCGAAGGAAATGGTCTATCGTCCCTGGGTGGACATGTGCGACCGGCAGGTCCGGGACGGCTTCCAGTGGCTCGACAGCCAGCTGACCGGCGACTGGTTCGTTGCCGACCGGATGAGCCAGGCGGATGTCACCACCGCCGTGTTCTGGCAGTTCGCGCTGGGCAAGCGCCCCAACTTCATGGCCCGGATGAACTGTTCCAACCTGGACGCGCTGTCGGAAAGGCTGGCCGGAACCGCGCCTTTCCAGGCCGCGGCACCGGGGGAGGGGCTGCCGAAGGGGCTGGCGCTGGACACCTGAAACCCGGCTCCCGAATCCCTTTCCGGCGTGGTTAACAGGTTTTTCAGGAATACCCGCAATGCTTGCCTGCATGATCGACACTCAAAAAGGCTAAGCACATGTCACCGGAACGGATTGATTTCTTCATAGCAGGGTCGGAACGCAGCGGCACCACCGTTACCTGTGCCATGCTCGACCAGTATCCGGATGTCTGCGCCATGCAGGGCACGACCATCCTGACCCGCCTGGCCAATTTCCAGGAGCTGATGCGCCACGTGGTTGCTGCCGGTGGCGACGTGGACGGCATGAAGCCGGACGAATGCGAGACGCTGGTCGACTTCGTGACGAAGTCCAGGGTCACGCCGTTCCTGCACAAGTCGATCTTCCATGCCTGCTACTACGAGAACATGGTCAATTCGGCCCGCACCGACGTGACCAAGGACCTGTTCGCCCACAAGCAGTACCTGGAGAACTTCCAGTTCGACCGCTACATGGCCCGCTATGACCCGGAAAACCCGACCTGGGCCAACTCGATCACCGCGCTCTACGCGGAATTCGTCCATTCGGTGGGTGCCGGGGGCCATATCTACGGCGAACAGACACCCGACAATGCCATGCGCATCGATGCCATCCTGAAGATGTACCCGGCGGCCAAGATCATCTTCATGGTCCGCCACCCGATCACCGGCATCGCGTCGCTGCTGGAACGCTACGGCGACGTCTCCCGCGCCATCAACCAGTACCGCAAGCCCTTCACGCTCTATCCCTTCGAGGATGCGGACGTGGTCAACCGGACCCTGTTCGTGAAGTTCGAGGACCTGATCTCGAACCGCGCCGGGGTACTGGCATCCATGGCCGAGTTCCTCGGCCTGAGCCCGGATGCCGCCGCCAAACCGGATACAAGCCATGAATCCGCCGTGTTCCAGAAATACATCGGCAAGAGCCTGACGGCGGAACGCTATTTCCGCTCCGTCCTGAAGCATCCGGCGGAAGAACGCGCGGCGCTGTACCACAAGAACCTGGACATCGCCGACATCTTCTACACGCCGGAGGAAACCATGGGCATCATCGCCCACGGCCTCGACCGGGAAACCGCGACGGCCGCTGCCGAGGCCGCGGAAGCCGCCGCCGCCTGAGGCCCTGCCTGCCTGGGGAGGACGGTCGCGTCCACGGCCGATGCCGGCAGCCATGGTCGCATCACGCATGCGTCCGCCGGGCTTCACCGGCCCTCCCCGACGGTGCTACCCTTCCCGCATGAGAGATGTGATCAATCACGGCATTGTCCTGTTCTGTGCCGACTACGAAGCCTGCGTTGCCTTCTATCGCGACACGCTCGACCTGCCTGTCTGGTACGTGAAGCCGGACCTGACCTGTTTCCGCTTCGGCGATGGCTACCTGATGGTGGAATCCGGCGGCACCAGGGGGCAGACCGGCGGCATCATGCTGCGCTTCAACGTCATGGACGTGCCCGGACGCGCCCGCGAACTGGCGGACAGGGGGGTCGCGGTCAAGCTCGAGACCCATTCCTGGGGCACCGTTGCCAGGTTCCGTGACCCGGACGGCAACCTCTGCCAGCTGAAGGATGCGGAAGACCCCTTCTTCCAGTAGATCAGTCGCAGCCCTCGACCAGCACCAGCCTGCTGTCGGTTGTCCGCAGCCGCACGTCCTTCAGGGTCTGGAATTCCGGGTCGGCGAGGAAATCCTCGGCATGCCGGCCAGAGGGGAATTCCAGGATCACCATCCGCTCCGGCGACCAGTCACCTTCCATCACCTTCGGCACCACGCCCTTCACGATGTAGCGCCCGCCGTGTTTCGCCAGGAACGCCGGCACGTTGTCGGCATATTCCATGAAACCCCGCAGGTCATGGATCGCGAAGTCGAGGACCAGGTAGGCGCTCATCGGTCAGTCATCCCTGTCTGTCGCCCCGTAACTGCTGCTGTCACTGCTGCTGTCATCGCGGCTGTTACCGGCGCCGTTTCTTGGTGTCGCGCAGGTCGTGCACGCCCGGGGCCTGGCGCGGGTCGGTATCCTTCGGGAAGATTTCCTGCTTCTGCACCTTCTGGGTTCCGGTGACCGGCAGCGCGTCGAGGAAGTACAGCCAGCCCGGCGCCTTGTAATAGGCGATCTTCTCCAGGCACCAGTCCTGCACCTGCCGCGCCAGCCCGGCGGAAGCCGCGATACCGTCCATCGGCACGACGCAGGCCATCACTTCCTCGTCGCGCAAGGCGTCGCTGACCGGCATCACCGCAACCTGCTTCACCTCCGGCATGGCCTGGATCGTGGCCTCGATCTCGGCGGCGGCGATGTTCTCGCCGGAACGGCGGATGATGTTCTTCTTCCGGTCGACGAAGAACAGCATCGCCGGCTCGTCCGGGCGCACCACAGCGCCGGTATGGAACCAGCCGCCACGCCAGGCTTCCTCGGTTGCCTCCGGGTTCTTCAGGTAGCCGGAGAAGAAGCCGTGCCGTGGTCCCTCCGGCCCGCCCCAGCGCACCAGCAGTTCACCGTCCGACCCGGTGGGCACGTCCCGGTCCGCGTCATCGACCACCCGGGCCTCCAGGCCGCCGAAGGGCCTGCCGAAGGCGCGGGTGGTGATCTGGCGGGGTTCATGCGCATCGCCGTAGATGCGCCCGGTTTCGGTCATGCCCCAGACTTCCACCAGCCTGGTGCCGAAGCGTTCCTCGAACACCGGGTGCATTTCCGGTTCCATGCCCGCCCCCAGGGCAAAGCGGCAGTTGTGCTGCCGTTCCTCGGGGCATTCCGGCAGTTTCAGCAGCATGGGCGCGACGATGCCGAGGTAGTGGAAGGCCGTGGCCCGGGTCTCCACCAGGTCGGACCACCAGCGGCTCGGGTGGAACCGGTCCGGCACCACCAGGCAGTTGCGGCCCAGCATCATGCAGACGAAGGTCACGGCGCCGCAGTTCATGTGGAACACCGGCAGCGGGTTGTAGATCCGCTCCACCCCGGTCTGCATGGTGAAATGGCCGCCGAAGTTCCAGTACCAGGCCCCGCCGTTCAGGTAGTAGAAATTGGTCAGGATGCAGCCCTTCGGCCGACCCGTGGTGCCGGAGGTATAGAACAGCCCGACCTCTGTCTCCGGACCCGGAACCGTGTCGGCAGCCGGTGCGATCGGCGCGGGCAGGGTTGTCGGCAGGGCATCGGCATCGACCACGGGCAGGGGCTTTCCCTCCCGTTCCGCCGCCACGGCCTGCACGAATTCGACCCGGTCGGCGATGACGACGGCCAGGTCAGCCTCCGAATGCTGCATCTGGTAGAGCATCTCGTCATGAGTGTAGTCGGGGTTGACCGGCACGCAGGAAACGCCCAGCGCATTCATCGCCAGCAGATGGCAGAAATGCTCCGGCCGGTTCTCCATCAACAGGGCGATGCGATGTCCCGGCCCGTAACCCGCCGCCGCGTAGAGACGACGCAGGTCTTCCACCTGCTCCGCCACCTGGGCATAGCTGAACTCCACCCCTTCCGGATGATAGGCCCGCCCCGGATAGGCCGGACAGGCGAGAAACGCATTGTCGGGCGCATCGGCCACGGCGTCCTGGAAACAGGCGTAGACGGTCTGGTGCATCGGGCGGTCCCTCCCCAGGGTGCTATCGGTCCGCCAGCTTATCTGACGGGTCACCGGAACCGCTAGGGGGCTTCGTGCCGGACCGGCCGCAAACCTCAGAACGGTTTCAGGATCACCATGAAGACGATGATGATCATCAGCACGGTCGGCACTTCGTTCAGGATGCGGAAATAGCGGGTGGAGCGGGTATTGGCATCGCTCTCGAACTCCCGGCGGCGCTTGCTCAGGGCACCATGCGCGGCGCCAAGCAACAGAACCGACAGCAGTTTCACGTGAAGCCAGCCATCCGCCATGGTGAACATGCCGATGTCGAAACCGATCCAGAGCATGATGCCGCCGAACAGGAAACTGGCGATCATGGCCGGGTTGATGATCGCCTTCATCAGCCGCCGTTCCATGATCTTGAAGGTCTCCGACGTCTCCGAACCCGGGGCCGCGTCCACGTGATAGACGAACAGGCGCGGCAGGTAGAGCATGCCCACCATCCAGGAGATCACGCTGATGACATGCAGGGCCTTGAAGACATCGTAATAGTCACTCATCGGGGCGATCTCCGTCTCTGTGCGGCAGGTTTCACGACGTATGCGGGCGTCAGCCGGCCTTCAGCATCTCGGACAGTTCCGCCACGTGCTCGGGCGGGGTTTCCGGCACGAAGCCATGTCCCAGGTTGAAGAGGAAGTTGCGGTTGCCGAACCTGTCCAGGATATGCCGGGTGGCCGGGCGCATGGCATCACCGCCAACCACCACCAGCCGGGAATCCCGGTTGCCCTGCACCGGCACGTGAGGCTCACCGTGGGTTTTCCCCCACTGCGGGTCCTTGGTCCAGTCGCTGCTCAATGCCGCGACACCGTCCAGCCTGCCCGCCCCGGCCCACGCCCGCCCGCCGCGGCACCGCCACCGGGCGGCAAGATGCCGCCGCGGGCGCGGGCCGGCAGCTTTGCACCGCCGCCTGCCGCCGCGGTGTCGGGTCCGCTGGTCACGCCGGGTACAAATCCGCTGATCATCGCCGCCGGCCCGCTTCTGGATCTGCTGGGCAGATTGCGGAACTCTCTGACACAGGCCAGCTTCGCCGATCTGAAAGGCTCCGTCAGCAAGTCGATCGAGCAGTTCGAATCCGTCGCGATGGCCAACGGCG
>CAJYBQ010000027.1 GCA_913064755.1 uncultured Alphaproteobacteria bacterium | reverse complement strand
CAGCCGAGAGCCGTGGCGCTCGCGATGGGCGGGAGCGACCTTGGTCTGGACTCTCGCCTTCGTATCCTCGTCGGTGTCTGCTTCCACTGCACCCCGGAGACCGATGAAGAACCTGATCCAGCTCATCAAGACGACCGCGCTCGGCGGACTCGTGTTCCTCGTACCGCTCGTCGTCGCTGGCGTTCTGCTCACGAAGGCGCTCATCGGGGCGCGGCAGCTCGCCGCGCCGTTCGCCGGCATCATCGATCCGGGGAATTCCGGCGACGATGCCGGGCAGCAGGCCCAGCCCGGCCTGGTTGCCGAATTCCTCGCTGCCGTCGAACAGCATCTGCATGCCGACACAGATTCCCAGCACGGGCCTTTCCCGCCCGGCCACCACCTGCCGCACCACGTCCTCGAACCCCGCGGTGCGCAGCGCATCGATGCAGGATCGGAAGGCACCGACACCGGGGATCACCAGGCGCTCCGCCCCTGCCGCCTGCCCGGGTGTCTCCGCCAGAACCGGCACCGCGCCACAGACCTCCAACGCCCGCGCAACGCTGCGCAGGTTGCCGACGCCGTAATCCAGGATCGTGACCTGCCGATTGCTCATGGCGCCATTCGATCTTCGGCCTGCGGGGGCAAGGGCTTGCGCAGGGACAGGCCGGCACCGGCAAGCCCGGCCCGCAGTTCCACCAGGTTGACCCGGTCAAAGTGGATCATGTCAGCCACCGCCACGGCATCCGCGTGGCCTTCGCTGACGGCTTGCACGACGTGCGCCGCATTGCCCGCGCCACCGCTGGCAATCACCGGAATGTCGACCACGGATGTCACGGCGTGGACCAGGGCCAGGTCCATGCCCTTGCGCGTCCCCTCCATGTCCACGGAGGTCAGCAGGATCTCGCCGATGCCCAGCGCCTCCGCTTCCTGCACCCAGGCGACGACATCGCGGCCCGTGTGTTCGCGACCATTGTCCGTATAGGCCTCCCAGCCGCCATCGGCGCGCCGCTTTGCCTCCACCGACAGCACGATGCACTGGGACCCGAACTGCCGCGTCAGTTCCGAGATCAGTTCCGGTCGATGCACGGCAGCCGTATTGATCGCCACCTTGTCGGCCCCGGCGCGCAGCAACTGGTCCGCATCCGCGATCGACCGGACGCCCCCCCCGACCGTGATCGGCACGAAGATATGCTCAGTCGAATGGCGCACCACGTCGACCAGGCTGTTGCGACCGTAGAGGCTGGCGACCACGTCCATGTAGATCAGTTCGTCCGCGCCTTCCGCGTAATAGCGCGCGGCCCGCGCCTGCGGATCGCCGATCTTGCGCAATCCTTCCAGGTGCACGCCCTTGATCAGGTTCGGGCCCTTGATATCCATGCGCGCGATCAGGCGGGTACGGCGTTGCACGTGAGGAGGTTCCTGCATCAGAACGGGTCGAGGACGGACTTCAGTCCTTCAGCTCGCTGGCTTCTTCCCAGGGCTTGTGGCGCAGTTCCCACTTTCCGTCCTTCTGCATCCAGAGGTGCGGGGAACGGAAGCGATCACAGAGATTGTCGAAATAGGCCCGGTCCATGATCGGCTGCTCGAACTGCTTCGACGCGATCGGGAACTGTTCGGGCGGCAGGGAGAGATAGCGGAATATCTCCTCCGCGAACCGTTCCGGGAACTCCCCGTCATAGCGTTTCACCAGGGCCACCCCCTCGTCGAACTCGATATCACCGGACCGGATTTCCTGGCTGGCGTCGTACATGCAGCGCCCGATACCGAACTTGATGAAGGTGGTGTAGTAGTGAAAGTCGTCGATCTTGTCGTCGATGGAATTGTACTTGGAATAGGTCCCCGCCGTCCGCTCCGGCGAGGCTTCGAAGCCGCCGTGTTCCACCGCGTAGTAATAGGCGCTCTGCGGATGCCAGTGCATGTAATAGCCCATGTAATGGACTTCGATACCGGCGTCGGACATCTGGTTCGGATCGGGCGGCAGATAGGGTTCCAGGTCCACCCGGTCGAGGCCGAAATTGCCGATCAGGTCGCTGACCGATGACCCGCCCAGGAAGATGTCCTCGTCATCCTGCCGGGAAAAGTAGTCCCAGGCGCGCTGCGCCTGCTCGGCGTCTTCCTTCGGATTTCCGTACTCGGCTTCGCTTTCGCCGTACATGACCAGCGGAATGTTGAACAGCGTCGCCAGCTTCGGCGCCAACTGCTTCTGCCCCAGGATGAAGGGCTGGAAGGGATGCAGGATGTTTTCCACCGCGAGGCGGGTGAGCAACCGGTGGACCCGACCATTGGGAGTCATCAGGTAGTTGTCGAAACCGGCGTGAATCCAGGCCTGCTGATTGCGCCAGCCCCAGTCCGTGTACATGTGCGGCGCCCAGGTGACGGTCAGCGGGTGCATGCCGAACTCGTACTTCAGCACATGCGCGGCATAGAAGCTGTCCTTGCCGCCGGAGCCCGGGACCAGGATGTCGTAGTGACCGTCGTTGCGCCGATGCTTCGACAGGACGGCTTCCAGTTCCTCGCGCCGCGCCTGCCAGTCGATGGTCTTCTTGCGCTGTGCCACGTGCCATGCGTCGGAGACGCCGTTCTCGTCGAAATGGACGGTTTCCTTCCTGGATTCCCGCCGGTGCTTGAACTCGACCGCCGAGTTGGGCCGCTGGTTGGAAATCAGGCTCTTGCGGCAGAACCGGACATCCTGCGGCAGGCCGTAGAAGGCTTCCGGATTCTTCGCGTCAGGACTGTAGCGCGCAAGATCGACAGCAACGCGTTTCGGATAATGCGCCATTTACTCAACTGCTCATCACTGGAGGAACGCTGGGGAATCACCGTAGACAGTACGGTGACCGGACTATAGCTATCAGCCTTCAGCGTTCAAGAGAGCGCGGTCAGCCCGGATACGCCCTGCGATGAAGAAATACCGCATCCTGTTCTCGTCCTATGGTGCCAGCCATATCAACATGTTGATGCCCGTCATGCGGGCGTTGCGCGCCCGGGGTGATGTAGAGGTGCGTATCCTGGCCCTGACAACCGCTTACGCCGTGGCAAGGGCAGAGGGTTTCGACACCATCGGCTTTGCCGACCTCTGGCGCGACGGTGACGACGTCGCCCGCGCCCACGGCAGGCGCATGGCGCAGGGGCTGGACGGGCAACTGGTCACGATCGCGGAATCCGAAGCCTACCTGGGGCTTTCCTATGCCGAACTGGAAGCCGAGGCCGGGGTCGAAGGCGCAAGACAATCCTATGCCGACCAGGGCCGCGCGGCGTTTCTGCCTGTCGCCACCGTTGGCCGGGCCATCGACGACTGGCAGCCACACCTGGTGGTGACCACGAATTCCCCGCGGGCCGAACGTGCCCTGATCATGGCCGCGGGCCAGCGGGGCATCCCCGCCCTTGCCCTCGGCGACATGTTCCTGGGCTTCGAATGGCAGTGGATGGCCGACAATGATTTCGCCACGCGGGTCGCCGTCCTGGGTGAATCGGTACGGAAGCACCTGGTCGAGAAGGGGCGTGACCCGGACACCATTGCGGTTACGGGCAACCCGGCATTCGACCGCCTGGTCGGGGACGACGCCGTCGCCGGGTGCAAGGCCTTGCGGAAACGGGTGGGCTGGCAGGACCGTTCCGGCATCGCCTGGACCCTGCCGGCAGTCAGCCCCGGCGACACCCGCATCGCACCGGTGCCGGACAAGCTCGCCATCCTGCAGCGCATGGTGGACCGCGACCCGGACCTGCGCATCATCCTGCGCTGCCATCCGAACCAGAACCTGGATTTCGGTGATCTCGGGGACAGGTTCTACGTCAGCCCCCGCGACGAGAGCGTTCACGCGGTCATCCACGCCGTGGACGTGTTGTTCACGGAATTCTCGATGGTCGGGCTGGAGGCGGCGCTGGCGGGCAAGCCGGTGGTCACGAACAGTTCCGATGACACCATTCCCTACGGGCCGCTGGGCCTGACCCGCGACATCGGGACCATCGCCGAACTGGACGACGCCCTGACCACCGCGCTGCGTGACCGCCCGCCGCCGCGCCACGACCTGCTCGGCGCGCCCCCGACCGGAACCGCCACCGCCAATGTGATCGCCGAGATCGACGGCCTGCTGCAACAGGTCGACCCGGGCTGATGCTGGCCGGCGTCCTCAAATCCAGTGGTGCAGTGGCGCTGGCTCTGTTGATCGGCCGGCTGCTCGGCTTTGGACGAGAGGCAACCATCGCAGCGTCCTTCGGCCTGGGGCGGGAAGCGGATATCGCGGTCTTCCTCGTCGGATTGCCGGATTTCCTGATCAACGTGCTGGGTGCCGGCGGCGTCACGGCAGTGCTTGTCGTGGTCTTTCGCCAGCGCGCCGCGGAGGCCGGGCGCCTGCTGTTCCAGGCCAGCGTCGCGATCTTCTGCCTCGTCGGCGTGCTGGCGCTGGCGTTGATTGCCGTCCGCGCCGGCATCGTCGACCTGCTGGCACCCGGCTTCGACGCGATTGCCCGACAGCGCACCATCGACCTGTTGCCGCTGGTCATCCTGGCCGCCCCCGTGGCCGCGATCAACGCGGTGACCATCGCCTGGCTGCAGGCCGAGGACCGGTTCTTCCTGTCCGCCATCGGTACGGCGGTGATCAACGCGGTGCTGATTGCCGCACTGCTGCTTGATGGCCGCGACGGCTCCGTTGTCTGGCTGGCTGCCGCCGTACTGGGCGGGGTGCTGCTGCGCTGGCTGATCCAGATGGCGGCAATCGGCCGCCGCGCCCTGGGCGAGATAGCCTTCAGACCCGGGCTGGTCGGCCGGCAGATGAACATCCGCATGGCACAGACCTCCGCCGCCGAGTCGATCGTGTTTTTCTATCCCTTCGCACTGCGTGCCTTCGCGACCCTGTTCGGCATCGGTGCCCTGGCCAGCGTGAACTACGCCACCCGCCTGGTGCTGCTGCCGCTGGGTGTCGTCATCACGACGCTGACGATCATCCTGCTGCCACGACTGGCAAGCCTGGCAACGGGGGGTGATGCCGCCGACCGGGGGGCATTCCTGTCGCTGGTCAGGCAGGGGCAGACCTGGACCATGGTGCTGTCGGGCATGGCATTCGCGGCATTGTTCCTCAGTCGCGACCAGATCACGGCCATGGTCTACGGCTGGGGCGACCTGACCGTGGACGAACTGTCGGCGGTTGCCGAACTGACCGCGATCTATGCCCTCAGCCTCGTGCCGCTGGGGTTGAACGTCTTCATTCGCCGGGTGCTGAATGCCGTCGGTGACATGCGATCCCCCATGATCGGGGAAGTCCTGGGGTTTGCCGCCTTCATGCTGGCGGCGCTGGCGGTGCAGGGGATGGGGGGCACCCTGTCCGAACTGATGCTGGCAGCCGTCTTCGGTGCCGTTGTCAGCAGCGGCTACCTGCTGTTCATGACGGCACGGCGCGATGTTCCCATGACAACGATGCTGATCCACCCTGCGACATGGGGCACGACCCTGCTGGCAACCGTGGCCACCGCCATTCCGTTGGTTCTGGAACGGCTGCTCACCGACCGGGACCTGGTAACGGGCCTGCTGGCCCTGGCCGTGGCGGGCCTCTGCGGGGTGACAGCGGCCATCGTGGTGAACCGGGAAGCCCGCGTGGCCGTTTCGGGACTGGTCCGCCGGACCTGACCGGCAGCGGTTCAGTAGCTGTTGAGCTTGCGGAAGATCGCCGGGCCAAGATCGGCATCGGCCAGGAACTGCGCGATCCTTGGCGCGGTCCGTCCATCGCCCCAGGTGTTCGGCCAGTCCTGCCGCCCCTGTGCCAGTGCCGCCGCTATCGCCGCCGATACCTGCGCCGGCGCGATCACCGCGACATCGGTCACGTTCGCATTCCGCTCCCGCGCCTGCTGGCGATCCCCCAGGTTGATGCAGGGAATGCCCAGGCTGGCGGATTCGATGATCCCGCTCGACGAATTGCCGATCAGCATGTCCGCCGCCGCCAGCCAGGCCAGGTACCGGGAACGGGGCAGATGGGCGACCTGGCGCACGGTTGCCGGATTGGCCCGGGCGACGTCATCGGCGACGGCGGCAATCGCCGACCCGCCCGCATCCGCGTTCGGGGCCATGACCAGCATCTGCACGTCCGCCGCCAGCAGCGCGTCCAGCAGCACCTGCATCTGCCGCCCGCCGTCCGGGCCATCCTGCACCACCGGGTGGAACAGCACGATTGCGATGGGGCCTGCCGGGTCCAGCCCGATTTCATGCGCAAGGGCAGCACGGTCGATGTCGTCACGCGCCGCCAGGTCATCCAGCCCCGGCGCGCCGACGGTCCGGATCCGCCATGCGTCTTCCCCCATCCGTACCAGCCGCTCTGCCGCTCGTTCGGTGGCGGTCAGGTGGTAGTGGGACAGCTTGGAGATCGCGTGGCGCACCGGCTCGTCCACCGTGCCCGAACGCTCCCCGCCGTGAACGTGAACCGTCGCCGCGCCCAGGTGCAGCGCCCCGATGGCACCGGCCAGCATTTCCCCCCGGTCACCCAGCAGCAGCACGAGGTCAGGCGGCGCGTCGCGAAACGCGGTCGCGAAACCCGTCAGCGTCTCGCCGACCGCCACCGCCATCTCCGCCCCGTCATCACCGGACAGTTGCACCGGGTGCCGGGCAGCCACGGCAAGGCCATCCGCCTCGATCTCCCGCACCGTCTCGCCATATGCCGGGATCAGGTGCATGCCGGTCACGAACAGGCCGAGGTCAAGGTCGGGGTGAGACGCCACGGTCAGCAGGGTCCGCCGCATAAGGCCGTAGTCGGCCCGCGTACCGGTGACATAGACAACCCGCCGCCTGGTCCGCGTTCCGGTCATCCGAGGTCATCCGGCAGGATCGGCGCACCTTTCGACAGGGCGCGACGCAGTACCCGCCCCGGCAGTTCGTCGATCAGGTAAGGGGCCATGCCGGTCTCCGGCCGCAGGACGGCAATGTCCTCCAGCCTCAGCTCCGCCCCCGCCGACAGGTCGGTTGCCGCCTTCAGCCCGCGCCGGGCCACGCGACGGGTATCCAGTTCGCTGCCGCGCGGGGCCTTCACGCCGTCCCCCAGGGCGGAGGCAACTTCGCGGATCGCCTGCACCATCTCGGCGAAGGCATCGGGTTCCAGCGATGCGGCGTGGTCCGGACCGGGCATGCCGCGATCCAGCGTCAGGTGCTTCTCGATGATCCGCGCGCCCAGCGCCACCGCCGCCGGGGCCGCCGTGATGCCCAGCGTATGATCGGAATAGCCGACGGTCAGGCCGTAGCAGGCCTCCAGTGTCCGCACCGCGTTCAGGTTCGCGTCCCGCATAGGTGTCGGATAGGCCGAGACGCAGTGCAGCAGGCTGAGGCGCTTGCCCAGCGGCGCGAGGGCCGCGACGGCGCGATCGATCTCCGCCATGTCGGCCATGCCGGTGGACAGGATGACCGGCAGGTCGAAGGCCGCGATGCGGCGCAACAGCGGGATATTGGTCACATCGCCGGACCCGACCTTCAACCTCTGCACCCCGAGTGCCACCAGCATCTCGGCGGACCGGGCATCGAAGGGGGTGGAAATGAACTCGATCCCCAGCCCGGTGCATTGGACGAACAGGGCACGATGCGCCGCGTCGTCCAGCACCAGGCCGCGCAACATGTCCTGCTGATCATCATTGCCGGTGGCCTGCTTCTGATAGGCCGCGGTCTCCGCCCCGGCGCTGACCAGCGCATCGGGATCGAAGGTCTGGAACTTGACCGCGTCCGCGCCCGCCGCCTTAGCCGCCACCACCAGTTCGGCGGCAATCGCCGGGTCGCCATTATGGTTCACCCCGGCCTCCGCAATCACGAAGACAGGGTTTTCCGCATCAGGTGCAAGGTCGTTTTCCATGCTCTGGCGTGTACCCTGTTCGCCCGGACCTGTCGAGCCGACCTGTCCTTGCCGAGCCCCCCCGACCATGGCAACAATCCGGTGCAGAACAGGAGCATGACATGGCGCAGACGATCCACAACGGCCTCCCCTTCCTTGATCGGCAGGCCACGCTCGAGAAGCGCGACGACGGTTCCATGATCCTGCGCTCCCCCGTCGCGCTGGGGGACTATCCGGCCACCATCGGGGCGGTCCTGAATGCGCAGGCCGACACGAACGGCGACCGTATCTTTCTTGCCGGACGCGAAGGCGAAGGCTGGCAGCGTTTGAGCTATGCGGAAGTTCGCGACCGCGCCCTGGGAATCGCGCAGCACCTGCTGGCGCGGGGGCTGGGTCCGGACCGACCGCTGATGATCCTGTCGGGCAATTCCACCGGCCACGCGCTGGCGACGTTCGGCGCCATCCTTGCCGGGGTGCCCGTGGTCCCGGTCTCCCCCGCCTACAGCCTGATGAGTGCCGACCATGCGAAGCTGCGCCACATCGCGCGGCTGACACGGCCCGGCCTGATCCATGTCGATGCCCCCGCCCCGTTCGGCCCGGCCCTGGCGGCACTGGCGAACGAGGGGTTCGATGCAACCATCGACAGTCCGGCGCTGTTCGCCATCCCCCCCGGCAGCATTGCGCCGAACGTGCAGACCGGACCGGACTCGGTTGCCAAGATCCTGTTCACGTCCGGGTCCACGGGCCTGCCGAAGGGGGTCATCAACACCCATCGCATGCTCTGCGCCAACCAGGCCATGCTGGCCGCGACCTGGCCGTTCCTGCGGCAGATGCCGCCGGTGCTGGTGGACTGGCTGCCCTGGAACCACACCTTCGGCGGCAACTTCTGCCTGAACCTTGCGCTGTTCAATGGCGGCACCTTCCATATCGACGACGGCAAGCCCGCCCCGCCCCTGATCGGGCGGACGGCGGAGAACCTGGCGCTTGCCAGCCCCAACCTCTATTTCAACGTGCCCGCGGGCTTCGCCGCCCTGTTGCCGCACCTGGAGCAGAACGCGAGCCTGCGCGACAGCTTCTTCCGCGATCTGAAGGCGATCTTCTACGCCGCCGCCGCACTGCCGCAGGACCTCTGGGACCGGCTGGAACAGGTCTCGGCGCTGTCCGGCCATCCGCGCCCGATGATGCTGTCGGCCTGGGGATCGACGGAGACATCGCCGCTGGCCACCATGGTGCATTTCCCGATCCCGCGTGCAGGCAACATCGGTCTGCCCGTGCCCGGATGCGAACTGAAATTCCAGCCATCCGGCGCGAAATACGAACTGCGCGTACGCGGTCCCAACATCACGCCCGGCTATCACGACCGCCCCGACCTGACCGAAGCGGCTTTCGACGACGAAGGCTTCTATTGCATGGGCGACGCGGGCAAGCTCGCCGACCCGGATGATCCGTCGGCAGGGGTCCTGTTCGACGGCCGCGTGGCAGAGGATTTCAAGCTGACCACCGGCACCTGGGTCAGCGTCGGTGCCCTGCGCGTGGGCGTGGTCGGCACCTGTTCGCCGCTGGTGCAGGATGTCGTCGTGACCGGCCATGACACAGACAGCATCGGCCTGCTGGTCTGGCCCGCGATGGCCGCCATTGCCGCCATCGACCCCGATGCCGGCGCTGATCCGGAAGCCCTGTGCGCATCGGAAAAGGTGATCGCCTCCATCGCCGACAGGCTCGCCACCTGGAACACGGCCAACCCCGCTTCCTCCACCCGCATCGACCGCTTCGTGCTGATGGCCGAACCGCCGTCCCTCGATGCCAACGAGATCACCGACAAGGGCCACGTCAACCGACGCGCGACGCTGGACCGCCGCGCCGCGCGCGTCAGGGCGTTGCACCGGGGTGCGCAAGGGGCCGCGGTTCCCGACAACGGAGGCGCGAAATGAGCCGGATGGATATCGATGGTGCCTGCCTGTGCGGCCACGTCACCTACGAAGCCACGATTGACGCCGACCGGATCGCCATCTGCCATTGCACCGATTGCCAGATCAACAGCGGCACCGCCTTCCGCTATGCCGTCATGGTTCCGCGCGAGGATTTCAGGCTGCTGACCGGCACGCTGAAGGTCTTCGTGAAGACCGCCGAGAACGGCAACCAGCGGGCACTGTCGTTCTGCCCGGAATGCGGCACGTCCATCCACGGCGGGGCGGTAGGCGACAGCCCGTCGTTCTCCCTGCGGCTCGGCACCGCCCGTCAACGCACGGAACTACGCCCCACGATGCAGATCTGGTGCCGTTCCCGCCTCGACTGGGTGGGGGAGATCGGTGACATGCGCGAGATTCACGAACAGGGGCGCCCGCGCCAGGCGTCCGGGACAGGAGCGGTCGTCACCGACTCACGCCAGGGCTGAATCGATCTCCGCCAGCAGATCTTCGACATTCTCCACGCCGACACTGAAACGGATCAGCGTGTCCGAGATGCCCAGTTCGGCGCGGACTTCCGGGGGCACGGAGGCATGGGTCATGATGGCCGGATGTTCGATCAGGCTTTCGACACCGCCCAGGCTTTCGGCCAGCGCGAATATCTCGCAGCGTTCCAGGAACTTCCGCGCGTCATTGATGTCGCCCTTGATGAAGGCGGTGATCATGCCGCCGTAGGCATCCATCTGGCTGCTGGCCAGCGCATGCTGCGGATGGCTCTCCAGGCCGGGATAGATCACCCGGTCGATCTTCGGATGCGCCTCCAGGTGGCGGGCAACCGCCATCGCGCTCTCGCAATGCTGGCGCATGCGCAGGGCCAGGGTCTTCAGGCCCCGCACGGCGAGGGAGCTGTCGAACGGGCCGAGGATGCTGCCCACTGCATTCTGCAGGTAGAACAGCCGCTCCTTCAGGTCCGGGTTGTCGCCGATGACGACGACGCCACCAAGCACATCCGTATGGCCGTTCAGATACTTGGTGATGGAATGCACCACGATGTCGGCGCCGAAAGCCAGCGGTCGCTGGCAGTAGGGGGTGGCGAAGGTATTGTCGCAGACCATCAGGATGCCGTGCGCCCTGGCGATGCGGCTGATGGCTGACAGGTCCACCAGTTTCAGCAGCGGGTTGGTCGGGCTTTCGACCCAGACCATGCGGGTCTTCGGCGTGATGGCAGCTTCGAACTTCGCCGGATCGGCCAGGTCGACGAAACTGAATTCCAGCGCCGCTGAGCGTTTGCGCACGTTCTCGAACAGGCGGTAGCTGCCGCCATACAGGTCATCCATCGCGATGACATGATCGCCGCTGTCCAGCAGTTCCAGCACCGTGCCCATGGACGCGAGGCCGGAGGCGAAGGCCAGGCCGTGCGCGCCGTTTTCCAGGTCCGCGATGCAGGCTTCCAGCGCCTGCCGGGTCGGGTTCTGGCTGCGGCTGTATTCATAGCCCTTGTGGACGCCCGGGCTTTCCTGGACGTAGGTGGAGGTGGCGTAGATCGGCATCATCACGGCACCGGTGGTCGGGTCCGGGCGCTGACCGGCATGGATGGCGCGGGTGGAAAAGCCCTGCCGGTTCTTCAGGTCAGCCATGGGTCGGACTCCTTCAAGGGTGCATCATCGGTTGTCACCGGCGCGGCGGCGACGCGCGGCCATGCGCAGGGCAGATTCAAGTTCTTCCCTTTCCAGATAGCAGCCTCTCAGCCAGCGTCTACCCTCTGCGGCATCAAAGGCCTCCCGCCCATGCAGCACCCGGCGGTTGTCGAACAGCATCAGGTCGCCCGGCAGATAGTCGAACAGCATGCGGTACTGCGGGTCCATCAGCCGGGCATGCAGCAACCGGTCGGCGGCCGAGAGGTCTTCCACCAGGTCGAACGGCGCGTTCAGCGGTCCGCGCAGGAAATAGATCGACCGCATCTCGGCCACCGCGCCGGTGGCATCCAGCACGATGGCCGGGGCATTCCAGCGATAGTCGCTGTCGGCGGCGCGGTTGGACAGGTGCCAGGGCACCGTGGTCAGCAGGCGGAACGCCTCCGGCGCGTCGGCCCGCAGATCCTCTGCCACCCGGAACCCGTCGATCATCATGGCGCGGCCGCCGCGCGTGGTGTTCTCCACGCAATGCAGCACCTGCAGGCCGGGCTGGTATTCACGCGTCGCCAGGTCCACATGCGGCGCCAGTTCCAGCGAGGTATAGGCATTGCTGCCCGATCCCGGCTCCACCCGCACATTCCAGATGCGACCGAAATTGTTGTCGCGGATCACCCCGATCCGGCTGGCCAGTCGCTCGGCGAAGTCCGGGTCCGCCGGTGTGCCGCGCAGCCGCGCCAGGCCGTGGCTGGCCACCGCGGTCAGGAACGCGGTGAAGGTATCCGCGTCGTCGAGGATGTCCGAACCATCGAAGCTCGGTGGCTCCGGGCATTCCGCCGTGGTCCAGAAGACCTTCTCCACCGCCGCGTCGTCCGTGCGCCCGCCGTTCGAATAGTCGTGCAGGCGCAACCAGGCCGCATCGAAGCGGGCGTCATGCCCCTCCGGCGTGAACCGCACCGCGACCGTGCCGTCGGGTGCCAGCGTGCAGGTGTCGATGCCGATGTGTTCGGGCAGGTCCAGCGGGCTGAGCGCGATCTCCCGCGTGTCGAGGTTGAAGGTCGCCGGGTCGCAGGCATTGTTGCGCAGCCAGATCGCGTGATAGCGGCTCACCCGCCCGTCCGACCAGTCGAGGGTCAGGATGCGCCCGTCGCTGCGCACGCCCGTGACCGTTTCGGCCACGCGATAGCAGTCGAAATCCGGGGTCAGCACCTCAGTCGCGTTCTCTTCCAGCGCCATCTCGTGCACTCCCTGCCCCTGTCCTGGCCAACGGCTTCAGGGTTTCGCGACCGGCACCGCGTTTGAAGCCCTGTTCGCGACGCGACATGTCGCCATCTGGCCGGACATGTCGCATGGCCGGTTTCCGCCGCCGCCGGATTGCGGCAGACTGCGTCCCGACCGCTGGACCGAAGAGGATGATGTCATGAGCCAGACCATGCTGGAATTGCGCCAGGACCTTGCCTGTGCGCTGCGCTGGGCCGCACGGCTGAACCTGCACGAAGGAGTCTGCAACCACTTCTCGCTGGCCGTGCCGGATGATGACGGCGTGGTGCGCGGCAACCGGTTCCTGATCAACCCCTATGGCTGGCACTGGTCGGAGATCACGGCATCGTCGCTGGTCCTGCTGGATGACAAGGGCACGGTGCTGGAGGGAGAGCACGAGGTGGAGACATCGGCCTTCACCATCCATCGCGGGATCCATGTCGCCGCGCCCAACGCGATCTGCGTCATGCACACGCACATGCCTCACACCACGGCGCTGACCCTGCTGGAAGACGGCGAGTTGAAGATGTGCGAACAGAACGCGCTGAATTTCCACGGCCGCATTGCCTATGACAACGACTACAACGGCCTGTCGGTGGATACCGACGAAGGTGACCGGATCGCGTCGAAGCTGGGCAACCGCGCAGTGCTGATGATGGCCAGCCATGGTGTCACCATGACCGGCGCATCGGTGGAGGAAGCCTTCACCGACCTGTATTACCTGGAGCGCGCGGCGATGTTCCAGGTGCTGGCCCGGGGCACCGGCGGCACCCTGCGCAGCGTGTCGGAGGACGTGCAGCAGAAGACCGCGCAGCAGATGGCGGAGGAACGCCCGGCACTGGCCGCACGGCATTTCGGTGCCCTGCGACGCATCCTGCAACGCGAGGAACCGGAATACATGAACTGAGATCCCGCGTGGCGACCCCGCGGCAGGACGCGGCAGCATCATGGTCGTGATGGACCGGCCCAGGCGGCTGCCGGACGGACGCATCACCGCGCACCTGCTGTCGGACAGGGAAGGCGAGGACGCCTATCGCGAACTGCTGCCCGTGGCGGTCGCGCTTGGCTGCCACCCGGCGTTCTACCAGTACCCCGGTCGCTACAAGGCCCACTTCGACCTGATCGGACCGATGCGCATCAACGCGGCACTGGCCCACCCGGCGATCAGCACCGTGCCACGCCGCGCGATCGCGGAGATCCTGCGGCGGCGGAAACAGCGCGAGACGGGGCAGTGACACGACGCGCGCGCCCGGCCGCCGACATCCCGATCATCGGCGGCGGCATCATCGGCTCGGCCATCGCCTGGTGGCTGAAAGGTCATTTCCGCTATCCCGGCACGGTCACCGTCATCGAACCGGACCCGACCTACGCGGACGGCGCAACCAGCCGTTCCCTCGGCTCCATCCGACAGCAGTTCTCCACCCCGGAAAACATCCTGATGTCCCGTTTCGGCCTGAACTTCGTGGCCCGGCTGGCGGACTGGATCGACCTGCCCGCCGACGCGATGCCGGACGCGCGGCTCACGCACGGTCACTACCTGATGCTGGCGACGGAGGCCGGGTCGGACGCGTTGCAGGCCAATGTCGCGGTGCAACAGGCGACCGATGCCCCCGTGGCACTCCTGAACCCGGACGAGGTGCGGCGGCGGTTCCCGTGGATCAATACCGCCGACATCGGCTGTGCCGCGTTCGGCCTGCGCGACGAAGGCTGGGTGGACCCCTATGCCCTGTTGCAGACGTTTCGCCGGGCGGCGCGGGCAGCAGACGCCTGCTACCTGCAGGACCGCGTGATCGCCATTGACCGAAGCGGTGACACGGTCACCGGCCTGGCCCTTGGGAGTGGCGATCACCTGCCCGTCGGCGCCGTGGTCAATGCCGCCGGGCCCTGGGCCGGTGCGGTGGCGGCGATGGCCGACATCGATCTGCCGGTGGTTCCCCGCAAGCGCACCGTGTTTCATGTCACGACGCCGACACCGCCCGCGGACCCCGTGCTGATCGTGGACCCGAGCGGGGTCTACGTCCGGCCGGAAGGCAACGGCTTCCTGACCGGATCATCCCCCCTGCCCGGCCAGCCGGACCCCGACGGCGGCAACCTGGACCCGGATTACGACCAGTTCGAGGGCGTCTGCTGGCCCGCGCTGGCGCATCGGTCGGTGGCCTTCGAGGCCTTGCGCATGACCGGCGCCTGGGGCGGGTTCTACGACTACAACACCTTCGACCAGAATGCCGTGCTGGGGCCGCATCGGCAGGTCGGCAATTTCTGGTTTGCCAATGGCTTTTCCGGCCACGGGGTACAGCAGGCACCTGCCGTGGGCCGGGCCCTGGCCGAATGGCTGTTGCAGGGGCGCAGCGTCAGCCTTTCGCTCGACCTGTTTCGCCACGACCGCATCGCGGCGGGCAAGCCGGTCGTGGAGCGCGGCATCATCTGAGCCGGTCAGAGCTGTCCTGCGCCGGCGGTGCTTGCGGAAACGCGGGCGCTGTCGAACACTGTCCGCAGACAATGACAGGAGAGCACGATGTATCCCGATCCCGCATCCCGTTCAGCGAAACTGACACAGCGGGCCATGGCCGTGCTGCCCGATGGCGGCAGCCGTTCCACCATCCGCCTGTCGCCGCACGCCATTTACGTGCAGAAGGGATACGGGTCCCGGCGGACCGATGTCGATGGCAATCACCTGCCCGGCTCCAACAACAACGACCCCGCACCGCTTCACGGCG
>CAJYBQ010000026.1 GCA_913064755.1 uncultured Alphaproteobacteria bacterium | reverse complement strand
AACTACCTGCTTGGCGGACCGGACGCGAGTTTCCTCGAACTCGTCCAGCAGGTGGCTGACCTGGCGCGCCAGAAGAAACGCCCGAAACGCACCGTCCCCGCCCCCCTGATGAAACTGATGGGACGGATCGAGGGCCTGATTTCCGCGGCCACGGGCAAGGCCCCGCAGATCACGCCGGAGGCCGTGGCCATGGTCACGGCCCGGGTACGGATCGCGTCGACCAGGGCGCAGGACGAACTCGGGTACGCACCGTCCACGCTGCACGCCGCCATCTCGGATGCCTATGACTGGATGCTGCGCGAGAAAATGATCTACGCTTACGGCAAGCCGCCGAAGACGAAACGACAGGTGGGCATCAGGAAATAGCGGCCGGGGAGGAAATGTCATGCTGCCAGCAGAGACAATCGAGACCTTCCAGCGCGATGGCGCGGTTCTGCTGCGCGGCGCGATTTCCGCTGAATGGGTCGCGAGGATGCGGGCGGCGATCGACCGCGACATCGCCGAACACGGCCCGTTCTGCCATGGCTACACGCTGGAGAACGGCAGGAAGTTCAACGGCAACATGCGTGTCTGGGAGAACGACCCCGATTTCCATGACTACTGCTTCAATTCCCCCCTGCCCGGGCTCGCCGCCGAACTGATGGGTGCGAAGCGGATCACGCTGTTCTACGACCAGCTTTTCGTGAAGGAAGAGGGCTCCGACCACCCGACGCGCTGGCACAATGACCAGCCGTACTGGCCGGTTCGGGGACGGCAGGTGATGAGTTTCTGGCTCGCACTGGACGAGGTGACGGCGGATTCCGGTCGGCTGGAATTCGTCGCCGGTTCACACGATTGGGAACGCTGGTTCCAGCCCGAACCCTTCGCCCCCGGTGGTGCCGATTATGAACGTGGCGAGAATTACGAGGACATTCCCGACATCGAAGCGCACCGCGACGATTACAGGCTGATCAGCTGGGACATGCAGCCGGGTGATGTCATCGCGTTCCACGCCATGGCGGTTCACGGCGCAGGCGGCAACCATCGTCTCGACCGCCGCCGTCGTGGCTACACCGTGCGCTATTGCGGCGAGGATGCCACCTATTTCGGTGGCCCCGGCCCCAATGCAGGCCTGCGCAACCCGAGTCTGAACACCGGTGACGACCTGGCCAGCGACCAGTATCCGGTCGTCTGGCCAGGCTGAAACAACGCTCTCGGCCCCGGCGAATTCCCGCCGGCCCGCCGTGTCGGCGGCCCCTATTCCCTGGCGACGATCACCGCGTCCAGCGCAACACCGCCATCGGGCAGGGCGACGTAGGGATTGATGTCGATGGATTCGAACTCGGCGGCCTGCGCGGCGGCATAGACCGAAACGCGCGAAAGCGTCCGGGCCAGGTCATCCAGGTCGACCGGTTCCGCCCCGCGCGCGCCTTGCAGCAGCGGCAGCCCCTTCAGTTCCCGGATCATGCGATGGGCTTCCGCCTCGTCAAACGGCGCGACGCGGAACGTCACGTCCTTCAACACCTCGACGAAGACACCGCCGAGGCCGAACATGACCACGGGGCCGAACACCGGATCGTTCTGCACGCCGATGATGGTCTCGACACCCTTCGGCGCCATCGGGGCGACCAGCACCCCGTCCACCGCCGTGTTCGGCTCATGCGATGCAACCGACGCCATTATGCTGGCGAAAGCCTCGGCCGCATTGTCCACCGTGACGTTCAACCGGACCCCGCCGATGTCGCTCTTGTGCTGAATGGCACCCGAAAGGACCTTCATGGCCACCGGCACGCCGAGCGTCCGGGCAGCGGTCTCGGCTTCCGAGGCATTGGTCGCGACATGGATGGACGGGAACCGCAGGCCGGACTCGGCCAGCAGGGCCGACGCCTCGGCCTCGTTCAGCGCCTTGTGGCTGATCGGTGACAGCGTGGTTGCCGGGGTCAGG
This sequence comes from uncultured Alphaproteobacteria bacterium, assembly GCA_913064755.1. Classification (GTDB taxonomy): domain Bacteria; phylum Pseudomonadota; class Alphaproteobacteria; order Minwuiales; family Minwuiaceae; genus Minwuia. Next base: position 13,681 of record CAJYBQ010000026.1, on the reverse strand, counting down.
TCGGCGGTGCTGTCCGGTCGTTCCAGGCCTTCGCGGATCTCCGTCAATGCCGCCAGGATCTTCACGGCATTGTTCAGGTCCTCGATCACCAGGTAGCCCTCGTCCTCGAAGAACTTCCGGCTTTCGTCGGTGCACATCATCGACACGGCCATGATGGCATTCGGGTGCTTCGCGCGGATGGCGGGAAAGATGCCGCGCAGGCCGTCCATGATGCGCGGGCTGAAGCCGACCGTGGACAGGAAGATCACGGTCATGTCCACGTCACCATGGTCCAGCATCGCCTCCAGGCCCTGCTGCATCAGGTGGAAATCATTGGTGACGGTCGCGGTCACGTCCACCGGGTTGCGGGCAGCGGCATAAGGCAAGGCGTCCTTCACGGCCTTCTGTGCCGCCGCCGGCAGTTCCGGCACTTCGAGGCCGCATTTCGCGGCCTCGTCCGCAGCCATGACCCCGGCACCGCCGGAAATGGTGACGATGCCCAGCCGACGCCCCTTCGGCAGCGGGCTGACCAGTGCGGCACCGGCCACGTCCATCATCTCGTCCAGGCTATGGGCCCGGTAGACACCGTACTGGCGGAACAGGGCATCGAAGACGGCGTCCGAGCCGGCCAGGGACGCGGTATGGGTCGCGGCGGCAGCGGCCCCGACTTCCGACGCGCCGACCTTCATGCAGATCACGGGCTTGCCGGCGGCCTTCGCCATCTTCAGCGCCTCGATCAGTCGCTCGGGATTCTTGCAGCCTTCCATGTAGGCGACGATGACCTTCGTTTCCGGGTCCGTTGCGCCGAAGGCGATGCAGTCGGCCACGTCCACGTCGGATTCATTGCCCGTTGCCACCCAGGTCCGCAGGCCCAGGCCCCGTTCCCGCGCCGCGACCAGGATATGACCGCCCACGGCGCCGGACTGGGTCATGATGGTCAGCGCACCCGGCTTCGGCCAGCCATGGTCGAAGATCGACGTGAAGGTTCCGATGGCCCAGCAGCCCGGCGTCAGCATGCCCAGGCAATTCGGGCCGACAATCAGCATGCCGGTCCGCTCCGCCGTCGCCGCCATGCGTTCCTGCCACTCGTGCGCTTCCCCGCCCACTTCGGAAAAGCCGGACGAGAAGATCACGCAGGCCTTCACGCCGGCTTCGGCGCAGGCATCGACCACGTCGGCCACCATGGGTGCCGGCACGGTGATCACCACCATGTCGATGGGCTGCCCCACGTCGCGGATGTCGGCATAGGCCTTCAGCCCCTGGATCTCCTTCTCCTTCGGATGGATCGGGTAGATCGGCCCCTTGAACGGGGCTTCGAGCATGTAGCGGATCGGGCGACCACCGAACTTGATGACATTGTTGGATGCGCCGATGACAGCGATGGACTTCGGGTCGACCAGGGCAGACAGGTCGCGGGGTTTGCTGGACATGCTTCTCTCTTGTTCAGGAACGAAACGATTGGGGTGGCGGTCGCCGGGCAGGGCATCCGGTATCACTTGCTTGGGTCTGGCGTCCGTCGTCAGGCGGCGATCTGCATGATCTCGGTCAGGGATGGCGCGGTCTCGATGCTCTCGATCGCGGCACGCAGCGCCCCGGCACGATTGTCACCGATCACCGGCTTGGCCAGCGCATCGAACTTCGCCCCGATGCGCGCGCCCTGTTCCGCCACGTCGGCTGCCGGAATGCCGCTGTCATGGCTCGCATGCAGGCAGGTGCCGTCACGCAGGGTCACGACAACGTCGGAGAACGTGGGCGAGACGCCGGACAGCAGATCGATCTCCGTCCGGTCACGCAGGCCCGTCAGGCGTGGATCACGTGCGTGGTCGGTATTGTAGTTCGTCATGCCCGCCGTATCGATGCCAGCCAGCGCGAAGGCCGTCGTCATGCGCAGGGAAAACTTGGTCTCCAGCCCGGTCGCGGGTTCGGCAATGTTGCAGACCCTGTCCGCGCCCTTCTCCACCTGCACCACGATGGACGCGATGTCGTCCAGGCCCGGCGCATGATCCATCCGGATCCTGCGACCGCTCTCGATCGCGGCGTGGGTCAGGTAGCAGGCAGCATGGTACTTGAAGAGGTTGTTGCGCACGTGGAAACCACCACCCGGTGCCGCGCCGACCGCCTGTTCCGGATTGAAATGCTTCGAATGCGTCGCGGCGAAGCCCTGTTCGCAATCCAGAATGTCGCCACGCGACGTGAAGCCCCGTGCCGCCATGGTCGCCGCCATCATGCCGGCCTCGGTCGCCCGCCCGGCATGGAACGGCTTGCAGTCGGTGCCGAACTGGCTCTTCAGTCCGGCCGCCATGGTTCCGGCGATGCCGAAGGCGCGTGCCATGGCCTCCGCGTCCAGACCCAGCAGGCGACCGCAGGCCGCCGCGGCACCGAAAGTGCCCGCCGTCGCCGTGGAATGGAAACCCATCGCGTAGTGACCCGGCATGACCAGCGCCCCGACCCGGCAGGCGGTCTCGTAGCCCGCGACGAATGCCGTCAGGACATCCGCCCCCGACGCGCCCGACCGCTCCGCCAGGGCCAGCAGGCCGCCGGCAACGGCAACGGTGGCATGACCGGAAAGGGTCATGTTCACATCGTCGTAGTCGTGGGCATGGCTTGCCGTGCCATTGACCAGCGCGGCCTGGCGGGTCGACAGGCGCAACCCGCGCCCGACCAGGGTCGATTGCGGGTTGCCGCCCTGGTCGGCAGCCTCTGCCGCCAGCACGTCGACGCAGGGTTCATCCGCCCCGGCCAGGGTGACACCGAACCAGTCCAGCAGACACTGCCGGGCCACGGCCCGCGCATCATCGTCGATGTTGTCGAGTTGCAACCCGGCAGCCATTGCCGCCAGGGTTGCTGTCACCTGCGTGCCGGTCATGGGACGTCGGTCAGGCGTAGGAAAGGCTGATGAACTCCGCGACCATCGCCGGACGTTCCTGGCCTTCGATCTCCATCTTCATCTCGGAGATCACCTGGACACCATTGCCGGAGACGTCGTTCACTTCCTTGATCGTCTGGTGCAGGCGCACCCGGCTGCCCGCCGCCACCGTATTGGTGAAACGCACCTTGTTGGAGCCGTAGTTGATGCCCCGGCTGCGCTTGTTGACGGTCAGGGTCTGGGCAGACAGCAACGGCACCAGCGACAGGGTCAGGAAACCATGCGCAATGGTCTGACCGTTCGGCATTTCGGTCTTTGCACGTTCCACGTCCACGTGAATCCACTGGTGATCACCGGTCGCGTCCGCGAACTTGTTGATCATCTCCTGGTCCACGGTCACCCAATCGGATGCACCGCAATCGGCGCCCACGTGGTTCTTCAGGTCCTGCGGGGTTTCCACACTCAGCATCTTCAATCCTCCCGGTTGCTTGTTGCCTGCGCCATTATGCGGCGAAGCTTGACCCGACGGCATGACAAAACCGGAGAGTTGTCAATCTGGCATCAATAGGACCGAGGCAGCCCCAGAATGTTCCGCGTCACGAAGTTCAGGATCATGTTGGACGAGATCGGCGCGATCTGGAACAGGCGGCATTCACGCCACTTTCGCTCGATCTGGAAATCCCGCGCGAAGGAAAAGCCGCCATGCGTCTGCATGCAGGCCTCGGCAGCATTCCAGGCCGATTCCGATGCCAGCAGCTTGGCCAGGTTCGCAGCCTCCCCACATTCCCTCCCGGCATCGAACAGGGCCGCGGCCTGCCGCACCATCATCTCGGCCGCCTGCAATTCGCCGTAGGCGCGGGCGATGGGATGCTGGATGGCCTGGTTCTGGCCGATGGGCCGACCGAAGACCGCGCGGTCATTGGCATAGGCCACCGATTTCTCTGTGAAGTACTTGCCGTCACCGATGGCTTCGGAGGCGACCAGCACACGTTCAGCATTCATCCCGTCGAGGATGTACTTGAAGCCCCGCCCCTCCTCACCGATCAGGCTGTCGGCGGGAATGCGCATGTTGTCGAAGAAGACCTCGTTGGTGTTGTGATTGACCATGGTGGGGATCGGGCGGATCTCGCAGCCCTTGCCCTTCACTTCCCGCAGGTCCACCAGGAACACCGAAAGCCCCTGGGTGCGCTTCTGCACCTGGTCCGCAGCAGTGGTGCGGGCCAGCAGCAGCATCATGTCGGACTGCAGGGCACGGCTGGTCCAGATCTTCTGGCCGTTGACGACGTAGCTGTCACCGTCACGCACCGCCCGTGTCTTCAACTGCGTGGTATCGGACCCGGTCGTCGGCTCCGTCACGCCGAACGCCTGCAGGCGCAATGCCCCGGTGGCGATCTGAGGCAGGTATTTCTGCTTCTGTGCCTCTGACCCGTGCCGCAGCAACGTGCCCATGATGTACATCTGCGCGTGGCAGGCGGCGGCGGAACAGCCGGAGGCATGAATGGTTTCCAGGATGACGGAGGCGGCACGCAGCGGCAGGCCGGACCCGCCGTATTCCTCAGGGATCAGGGCACCGAGGTAACCCGATTTGGTCAGGGCCTCGACGAAGGCATCCGGGTAGAGCGATTACTCGTCCAGGTCCTGCCAGTAGGTGCCGGGAAACCCGTCGCAGATGCGGCGGACCTGGTCGCGGATGTCGCGCCAGTCCTCTCCCAGTTCCATCGTCACCAGGTTGTCGGCCGTGTTCATCGTGGTGTCAGCGTTCATTGCTGTGCCTCCCGTCGTTTCATCATTCTGCAGCGAGGGCGGCGGATGCCGGCACGAATCCCTTGGGCACGCTGGCCTTGGCAATCATGCCATGCAGCGGCTCGTCCGGCAGGTTCGCGGTCAGCAGTTCGCGGATGCCGACCAGCGCATCCAGGTCGACCCCGGTGCGCATGCCCATCGCCTCCAGCATGAACACGAGGTCCCCCATCACCCCGTTGCCGGTGGCCAGCGGTGCGAACGGTCATCCCCCCAGGCCGGCAAGGGACGCGTCGAACACGCGGCACCCGGCTTCCAGCGCGGCAAGTGCATTGGCCAGCCCCAGGCCGCGGGTATTGTGGAAATGGGCCACGATGGTGGTGTCATCGCCGAAGTTGCGGATCGCTTCCGTGAACACGGCCTTCACCTGTGCCGGATTGGCATAGCCCACGGTATCGGCGATCCCCACCTCGTCGGCGCCACGCTTCAGGTATTCCTCTATCAGCCACATGACACGCGACGGGGCGATCGCCCCCTCCATCGTACAGCCCAGTGCCGTCGAGGCACCGCCCCCGACCTGGGTTCCCGCGTAATCGGGGTTCGACCGCTGCACCTCCATCGCCCGGTCGAAGCGTTCCAGCGATTCCTCGGTGGAACAGCGGACGTTCTTCTGATTGTGGGTCTCGGAAGCGGAGAGCACGAAATTGAGCTTGTGCACGCCCAGCTGGAAGCCGCGTTCCGCGCCCTTGGCATTCGGCACCAGGGCGGAGACGGTCAGTTCCGGATGGGTCAGCGCATGCGCCACGACTTCCGCATGGTCCTTGAACTGCGGTACCACGTGCGGCGGCACGAACGAACAGACCTCGATCTCCGGCATGCCGGCCGCGACCTCGGCATCGATCCACTGCTGCTTGGCGGCGGTCGGGAACTCGGTGGAGACCATTTGCAGGCCGTCCCTCATGCCGACTTCGCGCAGGATGACATCACGTTCCATGGCTTCTCTCCTCATCACCGGTCACGGTCTCAACGGCCCTTGAAATCAGGACGGCGCTTTTCATTGAAGGCACGCACGCCCTCCAGCCGATCCTCGGTCGGGACCATCCTGTTGTAGGCCTCGATCTCGTACATGTAGCCGGTATGGTAACCGACCTGCGTGGACATGGAGATCGACTTCTTCGCCTGGCGCGTGGAGATCGGGGCATTGCGCGCGATCTTCTCCGCCGTCTCCAGCGCCGTCGCCATCAATTCGTCCGGCGCAACGACCTTGTTCAGCAATCCCCAGGCCAGGGCTTCCTCCGCCGTGAAGGGGCTGGCCGTCAGGATGATCTCCTTGGCGCGACGGATACCCACCGCGCGGGGCAGGTTCTGCGTCCCCATGGCACCGGGCATGATGCCCAGCGACACCTCGGTCAGGGCAAAGCGTGCGTTGGTGGAGCCATAGGCGAAGTCCACGGCGCAGACGAACTCGCAGCCACCGCCGAACGCCGCCCCGTTCACTGCCGCGATCACCGGCACGGGGCAGTCGACCAGCGCCAGCGTGCCCTGTTCGAACAGCGCATGCTGCTGCTGCCACTGGCTGTCGGTCATGTTGTTGCGCTGCTTCAGGTCGCCGCCGGCACAGAACGCCTTGTCGCCCGTGCCGGTCAGGATGATGCAGCGGGTATCACCCGGGTCCACGTACATCTGTTGCCAGATCCGTTTCAGATCATGGCCCATCTGCGTGTTCATGGCGTTGCGTGCCTCGGGCCGGTTCAGGCGCACGACAAGCACATGCGGCGCAGGCCGCTCCAGCACCACCGTCTCGAAAGTGGTCGTCTCAAACGTTTCAGGCATCCGGAAATCTCCCCGTTGCGGAGATTAGGGTAGCGCGGCGCCGGGCGTCAAATGACGGTATCGGAGGTCAGGTCCCCACCATCGTGGAACCGTCTGAAACGGAAGGCGGAAAGGTCCATGGACGGCTGCCCGTCGGCCACGATCTCCGACACCAGGCGACCGACGATCGGTCCCATGCCGAAACCATGCCCCGAAAAGCCGCTGGCAATCACCAGCCCGTCCGGGCTGTCCAGCCGGTCGATGACCGGCAGCATGTCCGGTGTCATGTCGATGTATCCACCCCAGGCACGGTCGATGCGCACATCGGCCGCCGCCGGAATGGCCTGTTTCAAACGGCCCAGAACCATGTCCAGTTGCCGGTGGTTCGGCGTCGGATCCAGGGTTCGGTAACGGGTCAGTTCCCGCTTCAGGGCGGCCCTTGAAACACGCCCAAGCGCCGTCGACAGCCCAAGGCGACCGAGCCGCAGCCGCAGGTCGTGGCCGTGCTTGCGGTAGTCGTCCAGGAACACCCGCCCGAACAGCAGGCTTTCCACCATCAGGTCATGATCCACCGACCGGGTCGCGATGTTCATGGTCCCGTCGCGGCGTTGACGGAACGCCACCCCGGCCCAGGTCGCCACTTCCGCTATCGGCGGCGCGGACGTTGTGCGGGCCACCGATCCCTTGATCCAGACCTGTGGAAACCGCAGCCCAAGGTGCGCCAGCATCCGACTGGTCCAGCCGCCACAGGCCAGCACCACCGTCGGCGCGGTGATCGGACCGTGTTCCGTTTCCACCCCCGAAACCCGCCCGGCGGATGTCTCCACGCCGAACACGGCGCAATCGGTCAGAAAGGTGGCTCCCCGTCCCTCCGCCGCGCGCTGCAGGGCATGCGTCACCTTCGTCGGCTCCGCCTGCCCGTCCGTTTCGGTGAAGATGCCGCCCAGGGTGCCGAGCTGGCTGCCCGGCACGATCTGCTGCATCCCGGCAGCCGGGACCAGGCGCGACTGCAGGCCGTGCCCGGCCGCAATCCCCTGCCAGCGCTCGAAGGTCGCGCGCTCCGCCTCTGTCTGGAACACGACGAAGTTGCCGCCCGCGATCCACTCGAGGTCCGCGTTCAGTTCCCGCTCCAGCGTGCGCCAGATACGGTTCGATTCCATCATCAGGGGGATTTCGGCGGGGTCGCGGCCCTGCTGGCGGACAAAGCCCCAGTTGCGGGAGGATTGCTCCCCCGCGACACGGCCCTTTTCGCAGACCACCACGGACAGGCCGCGCTTCGCCAGGTACCAGGCGCTTGCTGCCCCCATGATGCCCGCGCCAACGATAACCACGTCAGCGCGGGCGGGCAGGTTCGCCATCAGGTCGGGTCCCGGATCAGTTGTCGAGGAAGCTCCGAAGCTTCCGGCTGCGGGACGGGTGCTTGAGCTTGCGAAGCGCCTTGGCCTCGATCTGGCGAATACGTTCGCGCGTGACCGAGAACTGCTGGCCGACTTCTTCCAGGGTGTGATCGGTGTTCATGCCGATGCCGAAACGCATGCGCAGCACACGTTCCTCGCGCGGGGTCAGGCTGGCCAGAACCCGCGTCGTGGTCTCGCGCAGGTTGGAATGGATCGCGCTCTCGATCGGCAGGACCGCGTTCTTGTCCTCGATGAAGTCACCCAGGTGGCTGTCTTCCTCGTCACCGATCGGGGTTTCGAGGCTGATCGGCTCCTTGGCGATCTTCATCACCTTGCGCACCTTCTCCAGCGGCATGCCCAGCTTCTCGGCCAGTTCCTCCGGTGTCGGCTCCCGCCCGATCTCGTGCAGCATCTGGCGTCCCGTGCGCACCAGCTTGTTGATCGTTTCGATCATGTGCACCGGAATACGAATGGTCCGCGCCTGGTCCGCGATGGACCTGGTGATGGCCTGCCGGATCCACCAGGTGGCATAGGTGGAGAACTTGTAGCCGCGACGGTATTCGAACTTGTCCACCGCCTTCATCAGGCCGATGTTGCCTTCCTGGATCAGGTCGAGGAACTGCAGGCCACGGTTCGTGTACTTCTTGGCGATGGAGATGACGAGACGCAGGTTGGCCTCCACCATTTCCTTCTTCGCCCGGCGCGCATCACGCTCGCCGCGCTGGATGGTGGAAACGATCCGGCGCAGGTCGTCGATGGGCAGGCCTACCAGGGTCGCGATCTGCTTGTAGTCATCGCGGATGGCTTCGATCTTCTCGTATTCGTTCGACGCGAATGCCGCCCACTTCTTGTCCAGCTTGGCAACATTCTCCAGCCAGTCCTGGTCCAGCTCGTGACCGAAGTGATGGTCAAGGAAGGACTGCCGGCCGACGCGATGCTTCTCGGCCAGCCGCAACAGCTTGCCGTCGGATGCCATCAGCTTCTTGTTGATGGCGTAATGGTCCTGCACCAGCATCTCGATCCGGGCGTTGGAGAAGCGGATCGCCTTCATGTGGACGACCATTTCCGCCTGGATCTTCTGGAACCGGCGTTCGGCAGAGGTGGAAACCTCGCCACCGTCCAGCGCACTGCTGACGCGCTTGTCCTGCGCCCGCTCGATCCGCTTGAACAGCTTCGCGATCTCGTCGAACGTTTCCAGCATGCGGGGCTTCAGCGCCGCTTCCATGGCGGCAAGCGACAGCGTCGCATCATCGAAATCATCGTCGTCGTCGTCGGAATTGCTGCTGTCGTCGGAAGACTTCTCTTCACCGGGCTTCGCGGCGGCGGCCTTGGCGTCGCCAGTCTTGGCGTCACCGGTCTTCGCGTCGCCGGGCTTGGCATCGAAACCGTCGCCCGGCCGGACAACCGCAACCGCCGCGGGCTTCGCCGCTTCGCCGTTCGCGGGCTTGGCGGCACCGTCCTCGCCATCCTCGTCCGAATTGTCGTTGTTGGCGCTCGGCCCCTCGGGCTTGCCGTAGGTGCTCTCCAGGTCGATGACGTCGCGCAGCAGCATGTTCTCGGCAACGATCTCGTCGCGCCATTCAACCAGCGTGCGCATCGTCAGCGGCGATTCACACAGGCCGCCGATCATGTTTTCCCGACCGGCCTCGATCCGCTTCGCAATGGCGATCTCGCCCTCGCGCGACAGCAGTTCGACCGAACCCATTTCCCGCAGGTACATGCGCACGGGGTCGTCGGTGCGCTCGACATCGCTGGAGGTCGTGGTGGTGGTCGTGGTCGCGGCGGTCGCGGGCTTCGCCTCTTCCTCGTCCTTGTCTTCCTTGTCTTCGTTCTCTTCGTTCTCGATCACGTTGATGCCCATTTCGGACAGCATCGCCATGATGTCCTCGATCTGTTCGGAGGAGACCTGGTCCTGCGGCAGGGCGGCATTCAGTTCGTCATGCGTGACGTAGCCACGTTCCTTCGCCTTGGCGACGAACTTCTTCATGTCCTGCCGGGCAAGATCGAGCAACGGGCCATCGGTCTGTTCCGGGCGCGCGGCCGCTTCTTTTTCGTTCGTTTTGGTAGCCATATGTTTTCCGTCCTGAAATTCAGACCTGTACCGAAACCTTTCGAGCCGGCCGCATCCACGGTTTCACATCAAGCGGACGCGCCATCCTCGGCCCCCCTGATCCCCGTTGGCTCCTCCGCTCTCGCACTGTCGAGTGCGCGACGGAGCGCCGCCATCCGCTCAATGGCTTCCGCTGTAACTTCCCGCCGGGCCTCGGCCACGGCTTCGTCATAATCCGTCTGCAACACCTCTACGCGATATCGGCGCAACGTCGCGTCGAAAAGCTGACGGACCGCATCCGCCGGAGGATTCCGCTTGGCTGCCCAGTCCAGACGCGCCGCACTGGGCGCACTCATCCGGGTCACAAGTCGTTCAAGTCCTGACCGGCTTAGGTGGCGTGCAAGAGCTTCGCTGTCAAGCCCCGGCTCGGCGTAAAGTGCCTCGCGGATCATCATCAGGCTGGCATCCAGGTCTTCGCTCTGCAATTGCAGGTCGTCGAGTTCATTCTCGAACTGTTCGGCCAGTTCCGGCCATTTCAGCAATGCACCGACCAGCGCCTCCTCCCGCGCGCGCACCGGTGATGTGGCCATGCCGGCCTTCAGGCGGGAGATATCCTCGACCTTCTGCCGCTTGCCGTTCCAGTTTGCCGTCCAGCCGCCACGGCCACCCTGGTCCTGCCGCGAGGGTGGTCGCAGGGCGTCGCGCATGCGGCCCTTCAGGTCGTCGCGATAGTGTCGCTGAACAAGCTCGTCCTCGATGGAGAAGATCAGCCGGTCGATATCCTTCTCCAGCGCCGCGCGCCGCTCCGGCGTGTCGATCTCCCGCTCCTCCAGCAGACCCTGCCAGAGCATGGCGGTCATCGGGGTGGTGCTGGACAGCAATCCGCTGAGTGCATCACTGCCACTGCCGCGCACCAGGTCATCGGGGTCCATGCCCTCCGCCAGCAGGGCGAAGCGCAGCGACTTGCCGGGCTTCAGCATGGGCAAGGCGCGTTCGGCCGCGCGCCGTGCTGCCCGCAGGCCGGCGGCGTCCCCGTCCAGGCAGAGGATCGGTTCGGAGGTCATCTGCCAGAGCAGGCCGATCTGGTCCTCCGTCACGGCGGTGCCCAGCGGCGCGACCGTGTGGCGAAACCCGGCCTCGGCCAGGGCGATGACGTCCATGTAGCCCTCGACCACGATCACGGTGCCGGCCGACCGCCCGGCCTCCCGCGCCATGGCGTAGTTGTAGAGGGTACGGCCCTTGTCGAAGAGCGGGGATTCCGGGCTGTTCAGGTATTTCGCCCGTGCATCCCCCAGCGCCCTGCCGCCAAAGGCGATCACCCTGTTGCGGCGGTCACCGATGGGGAACATCAACCGGTTGCGGAACCGGTCATAGCTGCCACGGCCATCATCGGGCTTGCCCAGCAGCCCGGCCTCGACGAGTTCCCGGTCCGTGAACCCGCGGTCCAGCAGGGCCGTCTTCAACCCGTCGTTGCGGTCGGGCGCATAGCCAAGCCGGAATTCCTCCACCGCCTTGTCGCCCAGCCCCCGCTGGCGCAGGTAATCACGTGCCTCCGCCCCCAGATTCCCGCGCAACTGGGCCTGGAACCATTTCGCCGCCGCCTCGTTGGCTTCGGCCAGCCGTGACACGTGATCCGCCTTCTCACGGGACTCCGGCGCCAGCTTCGGCACTTCCAGCCCCACCATCTCGGCCAGCCGCTCCGCCGCCTCGGGAAAGCTCAATCCCTCGACATGCATGACGAAATCGAACGCCGATCCATGCGCGCCACAGCCGAAGCAGTGGTAGTCGTCGCGGTCCTCCGTGACCTTGAACGAAGCCGTCTTCTCCCCGTGAAACGGGCAGCAGCCCCAATGGTCGCGGCCGCGCTTCTTCAACGCCACGCGCCGTCCCACCAGATCAACCATGTTGATGCGGCTGCGGATCTCTTCGAGGAAGCTTTTCGGAAAGGCCATGGTCGCCGGATCATACCCGAGATGGAACAGGAGTCAGATAGGGTCGGCGTCGATTTCTGCAATCAGGTCAGCATCGTCATTCTGGACCTTGCCGACCCGTGGCGACACCCGGTAGCCACGCACTTCCGCATTCGGGCGCAGCAGGCCGCGCAGGTCATCTGCCGCTGCCGTGGGGTCGAGCCAGAGCGCATGATCGGCATCGTGCAGGATGACCGGCATGCGGTGGTGGATATCGGCAATCGCCGGGGCCGCGTCGGTCGTGATGATGGCATAGCTGTCGATCCTGGAACCGTCGGCACCCTGCCAGCGTTCCCAGAGCCCGGCGAAGGCGAAGACCCGCTGGTCCGGCAGGGTGATCCGCCATGGCTCCCGCACCTTCGGCGCCGGTTTCCTCCATTCGTAGAAGCCGTCGGCCGGCACCAGGCAGCGCCGCCTGGCGAAAGCGGCACGAAAGGACGGTTTCTCCGCCACCGTCTCCGCCCGCGCATTGATCAGCCTGGCCCCGCCTGTCGCGTCCTGCGCCCATGACGGTACCAGGCCCCACTGGATCTCGTGCATCAGCAGGCGTCCATCCGGATGCCGCCGGATCACCGGTGCGGCCTGTGTCGGCGCGATGTTGTAGCGCGCCTGCAGGTTCGGCAGACCCTGTATCGCGAAAGTCTGGCGCATGGCCTCCAGCGGCGACGTCAGGCTGTAGCGTCCACACATGCTGTCCCCCCCGGCTCAACTGCCTGCCGGCAAACCCGGCCACCCGTGACCGGACTCCCCCGCCATCACGCGATTCATTGCCGCCCACTGGCGGGAATGCTCCATCCCCTGGTCATGAAAGCACCACGCCAGAGCACCATCGACATCCTCGAAAAGCTGATCAGCTTCGACACCACCAGCCGCTATTCCAACCTGGAACTGATCGACTGGGTGGTGGATTTCCTCGCGCAACGCGGCGTCGAGAGCCAGTTGCTGCATGATGAGAGCGGGGAAAAGGCGAACCTCTGGGCCACCAGCGGGCCAACGGACGTGCCGGGCATCATGCTGTCGGGCCACTCCGACGTGGTGCCGGTCGATGGCCAGGACTGGAGCAGCGATCCGTTCACGATGGAGGAACGCGACGGCCGTCTCTATGGCCGTGGCACCGCGGACATGAAGGGCTTCATCGCCATCTGTCTCAGCCACGTGGATGACTTCCTGGCAGCGGACCTGAAGGTGCCGGTCAACCTGGCGATATCCTACGACGAGGAAGTGGGATGCCTCGGCGGACGGCAGCTGGCGGAAATGCTGCGCGGGCTTTCGCCCCGGCCGCGCCTCTGCGTGGTGGGGGAGCCGACGATGATGGGTGTCGTCACCGGCCACAAGGGCAAGGTGAGCTACCGCGCCCGCATCCGTGGCTTCGAATGCCATTCCTCCCTGACGCATCAGGGCGTGAACGCCGTCGAGTACGCGGCGGAACTGATCACCGCCATCCGGGCACTGTCGCGGCAGAAGCGCGACAACGGCCCCTATGATCCCGCCTTCGACCCGCCCTATACCTCCATCCATGTCGGCGTGGTGCATGGCGGCACCGCATTGAACATCGTGCCGAAGGACTGCCATTTCGACTTCGAGTTCCGCAACCTGCCCGCCGACGACACGGCGGAAATCTTCTCCCACATCCAGGCCCGTGCAGCGGAACTGACCGCCGAGATGCAGGCGGTTCAGCCCGGCACCGGCATCGACTTCGAACAGATCTCGTGGTTCGAGGGGCTGGAAACGGCCGAGGATGCGGAGGCAACGACCCTGACCAAGGGATTCGCCCAGGCCAACGCGTCACAGAAGGTCAGCTTCGGCACCGAGGCCGGGCACTACCAGGGCGCCGGCGTACCGACGGTGGTCTGCGGCCCCGGCGACA
>CAJYBQ010000025.1 GCA_913064755.1 uncultured Alphaproteobacteria bacterium | reverse complement strand
CCATACCCATCGTCGCGATTTGTCAGGGCCGACGACTGCTCCAGCAACTGGCCGACAATCGCGTTCCATTGCTGGTCGCTCCGCGCTGCGTTGAAACGGGAGTATTCGTAGACAAGCTGTTTCATGGTTGCCAGCCGGGCCTGCACCTCGGTGCTGGTATCCAGGGTCGCCCTCGCGTTCGAGAGGTCCCTGGTCGTGACGAACAATGCGATCGAGACGGCGACCATGACGACCGCCACGGCAGCGAACGAGCAGAAGAATTTTGTCCGGAGACGCATTGCCGCCGGTTACCTGAACATGTGCACTGAATTCGGCGACACGGCACCCAGCGGGCGCGTATCGATGAAATCCAGCACATTCGGGATTGTCGTCTGGCTCGTCAGGCCCTCGTTCATCCGCCATTCCACCGCCAGTTCGAGAACCGACGGCATAGCCAGTGGCAGTTGCAGGCGACGGGACTGAATGCGCCAGATGTCGGCCAGTACGGCCCTGTCGATGTCCAGCCGCACCGCAAGGCGGTCCATGGATTCATCCGGATTGGAACCGGCAAAGTCCTCGGCCTTCATGATCGCCTTGGGGAACTCACCCAGGACAGCGGAATTCTGGTCGATCCAGTCCTTCGTCCCGTAAAGGCAGAAGTAGAAGAACTGGCCAAGCTGATCATCGAAGTAGACGGTGTCCCGCCCCAGGACCCTCTCGATGCGCGCGACATAGGGCTCCCACGTCAATGCCGCGTCGATCGTGCGGTTCTCCATCGCTGCCACGATGTCGTCGGGCGGCATGAAGGAAAGATCGACGTCGGAGATCTCCAGCCCGTGAAGTGCGAGATACTGCGACAGGAAGTAATGGCTGATGCTGTTCTCGGTCACCGCGTAGCGCAGGTTCCGGAGTTCGGGCAACTGTTCCGATCCGGGGGTCGAATGCGGCAGGCGGGCGATCAGTTTCGCCGACCGCAGGGATGACATGGTCGCGACCAGGCGCAGGTCATCGCGCTCCAGTGCCCGCGCCGTGAAACCGAAACCGGAAGAGGTTGCAAGGTCCGCCGTACCATCGACAACCGCCGGTCCGGTGTTGATGCCGGATGGCATCCGCACGACGTCCAACGAAAGGTCGTCCAGGTACCCCAGGTCCTGGGCCAGCCATATCAGCAGGGCCGTGGACGAGGCCGCGACCACCGTGCGCCGGGTTTCCTGACGGGAATCACCTTCCGCAAATGCGCTCGTAGCCATGACGCACGACAGCAGCGTGCCGATGATAACCAGACCAGAGAGTCTGCATCTGATGCTCGTCATGGTGTTGCGGTTGTCCTTCTTGCAATCATCAAGGTGCGGCGCTCTTCCTGCCACGCGACAGGGGCCGACCGGTCCCATCACCGCGATTCAGGAGAATCCTCGCAGCGATCGAACCCCTCCTAAATCGCCGAATTCCATTTCCGAATGGTTAACGAAACACCAAAATGGGGTCGATAACGAACAATTGATCAGGCAATGAACAACCGGGCATCCATGCCGGCTCGGCCGATCCTGGCTTGAACCGGATACCGGCTGATCCGTTGAAGAGTGCAGGAGCGGCCCAGCGAAATGCAGCGGTCTGCAGGCAAATCCGACCCTGTCGAGCCACCTGCAGGACCAGTTCCTCGATGACCTGCCCGCCAAGGGCAGTGATCACGAAAGGTCAGATGTCGGGCCTCTGCCTGTGCCAGTCGGTTGCCTGCTGATAGGCGTGGGCGACGTTGAGGACCGTGGCCTCGTCGAACGCACGACCGGCAATCTGCAGGCTGACCGGCATGCCGTCCGGGGCGATGCCACAGGGAACGACCACGGCGGGCAGACCGGTCAGATCGAAAGGTTCGGTATTGCGCAGGATGGCACCGAAGATCGCATCCTCCGTGCCGTTGATGTCGACCATCTCGTCACCGATCGGCGTCGCGGTGATGGCAATGCCGGGGCTGACCAGAACATCCACATCCGACAGGGCCGTCGCCATCGACTGGCCAAGCAGGGTGCGATAGCGCTGTGCGTGCAGGTAGTCCTTGGCGAGGATCTGGTCACCGATGTCGAGGAAGGCGCGCACCTGGTCGGTGAACAGGTCCGCCCGGTCATTCAGAGTGTCGTCGTGATAGGCCGTGGCCTCGGCAGCGTAGATCGCCATGGCACCAGCGGCCGCATGTTCGATATGGGGCAGATCGACCTCCACCACCTCCGCCCCCAGCGCCGACAGTTCGGCGATGGCGGCATCGACCAGGGTGACGACCTGACCCTGCGCCTGGTCGAAGAAATAGCGGCGCAGCACACCAACCTTCAAGCCCCTGATGTCACCGGTCAGGGCGGCGCGATAATCCGGCACCGGGCGATCCGCGCAGGCGGCATCCCGCGGGTCGTGCCCGGCAACCGCCCCGAGGAAGATCGCCGCGTCCATGGCGGAACGGGTCAGCGGCCCCGCATGATCCATGGACCAGCAGAGCGGCAGGATTCCCGCCCGGCTGACACGGCCATAGGTCGGTTTCAGACCCGTCAGACCGCAACAGGCCGCGGGCATCCGGATGGAGCCACCGGTATCGCTGCCCGTCGCGATGGGAATCAGCCCCGCCGCGACGGCGGCCCCGGAACCGCCACTGGAACCGCCGGTGATGCGATCCGTGTTCCAGGGGTTGCGGGTGGGGCCGAACATCGAATGTTCATTGGTCGGGCCATAGGCGAATTCGTGGGTATTGAGCTTGCCCAGGGTCACCGTGCCGGCATCCGCCAGCCGCCGCACGACCGTCGAATCCTCCGTCGGGACATTGTCGGCCAGCACGCGGGAGCCGCCGGTGGTGCGCACCCCGGCGGTGGCATAGAGATCCTTGTGGCCCAGTGGAATGCCATGCAGGGCACCGCGATGGCGACCGGCCATGATCTCCGTCTCCGCGGCCCGCGCCGACGCCCGCGCGGCATCCGCGGTCATGGTGACAAAGGCATTCAGGCGCTCGTTGACCGTTTCGATCCGGCCCAGGAAGGCGTCGGTCACCTCGACGGGTGAAACGGTCTTGGCGGCGATCAGGTCACCCAGTTCCACCACGTCCATGCGTGTCAGGTCACTTGTCATGGCGCGTCACCTCGATGGGGCGGAACACGGGGGCCGGTTCCACATCCTTCAGTGGCAGGGCACGGATACCATCCATCATGCCCAGGATGGGTTCCAGCGCCGCCACGTAGCTTGCGGCGCGCTCGGGTGCCAGCGGGTGGCCCGCGTTCTCCCTCGCGACGGCCATGATGGTCTCGGCGGTGATCGGGCTTCTGTTGGACATCACTGGCTCCCCTTGCTGCTTGGCTGTTACCTGGCGTCGCCAGGCCCTGGTTCTTCAGTCCTGGTCCTTCAGGCCTGCTTCTTCAGGTTCTCCGTATCCGAATCCCCGGCCCGGTTGCCGAACATCCCCTTGGCGCGCATCGACAGCCAGTATCCGTACTGCACCGGCCAGTCGTCGTAGGCATCCTGTTCTCCCAGTGCCAGCGCGGCATGACGCGGCCAGTAGGGGTCGTGCAGGACTTCCCGCGCCAGCGCGGTGAAGTCAGCCGCACCGGACCGCACAATGGTCTCCGCCTGGGCCGGATCGGTGATCAGGCCCACGGCCTGGGTCAGGATATCGGCCTCCCGCCGGATCGTCGCGGCATGGGCGACCTGGTAGCCAGGCGTCGACGGCGGCAGGATGTTCTCACCGTAGCCCGCGATCCCGCCGGACGAGCAGTCGATGACATCCACGCCGAGGGCCTTGGCCCGACGGGACAGTTCGACCGAATCCTCGATGGCCCAGCCATCGCGCTTTCCATCGATGCAGGAAATGCGCAGGAACAGGGGTTTCTCGATGGGCCATGCGGCACGCACCGCCTCGACGACCTCCAGCGTGAAACGCATCCGGTTTTCCAGGCTGCCCCCATATCGGTCCGTGCGGCGGTTCGACAGCGGGGACAGAAAACTGTGGCTCAGGTAGCCGTGTGCGCTGTGGATCTCCACGACGTCAAAACCGAGCCGTTCTGCCCGCCGCGCCGCCGCGGCCCAGGACTCGACCATGTCGGCGATCTCGGCCACCGACAGTTCATGCGGTACGATCCAGCCTTCGTCGAAGGGCACGGGGCTGGCACCAACGGTTTCCCAGGGCACCTCCCCCTTCGCGATCTCGCGTGGTGACAGCGGGCAATCCCCCTCCCAGGGGCGGCTGATGCTCGCCTTGCGGCCGGCATGGGCAAGCTGGACACCGATCGCCGCGCCGCGCGCCTTCACCTGCTGCACGATCTGGCGCATCGGTTCCATGTGGGCGTCGGACCAGAGGCCGCTGTCGCCCCAGGTGATGCGACCGCGCTTCTCCACCGCCGTCGCTTCCATGATGACCAGGCCTGCACCGCCCATGGCAAACTGGTTCAGGTGGGTCAGGTGCCAGTCGTTCAGCATGCCATCCACGGCCGAATACTGGCACATGGGCGCAATCACCACGCGGTTCTTGAAGCGCTGACCACGAATGTCGATGGGGCTGAAGAGTGCGGTGCGGGACATGGCGATCAGTCCGCGCGGACTGTTTCGGACCCGGCCCAGCTTTCCAGGCTTGGCACGTTGAAGTTCACCAGGAAGTCGATCTTCGAGAACAGCCACTTGCCATCCCGGCGCACATAGGCCTCGTCATAGTCACCCAGGATCCAGCGGCTGACCTTCTGCCCGTCTTCCATCATCGTGCAGGGCATCAGGATGCGCCACTTTCCGACAGCCGTATCGCCATCCACGTCGATGACGAAGTTCATGGCCAGGTGGGCCGCGAAGACGATCTGCGAGGAGATGCCGCCGAAGAATTCCTCGATCGCGGCGCGCCCGGCGTGGTGCCCGAACACGGCACTGGTCCAGACAGCGTCATCGACGAACATCGGCCCAAGGCGATCCGGCAAGTACCCCAGGTCGCATTCGTTCATGTAGATGTGCTTGAGTTTCTTGATGGCCTCGATGGATTCCAGACGGTCAATCCGGGCGGCAAGATCCTGTGTCATGCGGCGCGCTCCCTGTCAGGGACCGGAAACATGATGCAAGCATCTCACTTCGGATGATTGTGCGAAGGGTCGGCCCCAAGGCCGGAAGCTTCGTCCGGGGAACGCCGGACTGTCAACGAACAACCCCTTGTCCCTCGGCGCACGGGCAGGGAAACCGCCGTGTCGAAGAGACCGTTTCTCAATCGTCGTCGAGCAGTATCCGCTCTGCGGCACCATCCGGGTCATCGAACTGGCCGGAGCGCAGCGCCCAGATGAAGGCGGCCAGGCCGAAACCGCCCAGCAAGAGCGCCACCGGAACCAGGAAGACCAGCACGTTCATGCGGCGATCTCCTGCTTGGCAGTCATCGCTTTCTGCCTGGTCCGGCCACGCAGCGAAAGCGCCGGCAACCGCAGCCGCAGGGCATTCAGCGTGACCACCAGCGACGATGAAGACATGGCAATGGCGGCCACCAGCGGCGATGCGCCGCCCAGGATAGCCACCGGCACGGCCACCAGGTTGTAGGCAAGCGCCAGACCGAAGTTCTGCACGATCAGGTTCCGGGCGCGACGCGCGATCTGCATGGCCTCCGTCACCGCATCCAGGCGATCCGACGTGAAGACGATATCCGCCGCCGCGCGCCCCAGGTCGGACGCGCTCGCCGGAGCCATGGATACATGCGCCGCCGCCAGGGCCGGGCCGTCATTGATGCCATCACCGACCATCAGCGGGCGTTCCCCTGCCGCCATCATGGCCTGGATGCAGGCAATCTTGTCTTCCGGTCGCTGCGCCGACTGCCAGTCGTCGATTCCGGCAGCCCTTGCGGCCTGGGCCACGGCCGCCTCGTTGTCGCCCGACAGCAGGACCGGCGACAGGTGATCGGCGCGGAACTGCGCCACCGCCTCGACCGCACCATCGCGCAGCACATCGGCGAAGGCGGCATGACCGACCGGCCGACCGTCCACCGACAACCAGATCTCGGTTGTCGCGGCGGTCTGCCCCTCTGCCGAAGGGCCTGCAAAGGCGCGACTGCCCAGGCGGACAAGCTGGCCGTCGATCCGGCCGGACAACCCCTGCCCGGGATGTTCCGCGATGTCGCTGAACCGTGGCTCCGGCGCGGCACCGGCATCCGTCTCGCGGACCAGGGCGCGGGCCAGCGGGTGACGGCTCCGTGCCGCCAGGGCCCGTGCCATGCCGAGGACCGCTTCGTCCATGTCCAGATCACTCAGTACCGGCTGTCCGCTGGTCAGGGTGCCGGTCTTGTCCAGCACCACCCGGCGGACTTCTGCCAGCCGTTCCAGCGCCGTGCCGTCCTTGATCAGGATGCCCTTGCCGAACAGCACACCGCTCGCCACCACCTGTACCGCCGGAACGGCGAGCCCCAGTGCGCAGGGGCAGGTGATGATCAGCACCGACACGGCGATCCAGAGCGACCGGCCCCAGTCCCCGCCCGTCACGATCATCCAGCCGATGAAGGTGAACAGCGCAATCAGGTGCACTGCCGGCGCATAGATGCGCGCCGCCCTGTCCGCCAGTCGCAGATAGCGGGCACGCCCGCTCTCGGCCTCTTCCATCAGGCGCACGACCTGCGCCAGGAACGTCTGTTCACCGACACCGGTCGCCTGCAGGGTCAAGGGCTGCGACAGTACCAGTGTTCCCGCCTCCACCGCGTCGCCCGGTCCATGGGCGACCGGCATGGATTCACCCGTGACGATGGCGCGATCGAGGTCGCTCGTCCCGGCGAAAATCACGCCGTCGACCGCCGCGCGCTCGCCCACCGCAACCAGCACATGGTCACCGACGGCGATCTGGTCCACCGGCACCCGCTCGCTGCGATCACCGGTAACCCGGGTGGCCTCCGACGCCATCAGCGACAGCAACTGGCTGACCGTCGCCCGTGCCCGCGCGCGCACCCGGTGATCCAGGTACCGCCCGACCAGCAGGAAGAACAGCAGCATCACGGCGGCGTCGAAGAACGCCTCTTCCCCTCCCCGGAACGCGGCGTCGAGGCTCAGTGCCCCCGCCAGCAGCACGGCCAGGGAAATCGGCACATCCATGTTCAGGCTGCGCGCCCGCAGCGCACGCAGGGCAGAGCGGAAGAACGGGCGACCGGAGAACAGGATCGCGGGCATGGCAATCAGGCCCGAGATCCAGTGGAACATGTCGCGCGTCGCGCCCTCGGCGCCCGACCAGACGGAAACGGAGAGCAGCATGACATTGGCGGCGGCAAAGCCGGCAACGGCCAGGGCGAACAGCAATTCGCGCGCCTGCTTGTCCTGGACGGTTGTACCGGCCTCGGACGCGCTGAAGGGCCGACACTCATAGCCCAGCCCCTCCACCGCATCGATCACGGCCTGCCCGGAACCCTGGTCCGACAGGTGAACCCGCAGACGACGGGTGGACAGGTTGAGCCGCGCGGCACGGACACCGTCCAGCTTGCACACACCGCCTTCAATGCGGGAAATGCAGCCCGCGCAGTGGACGGAGGGAATGATCAGTTCCATCACCGTGCCGTCCGCACCGTCAGCGGATGCCGCTGACCGGTCGGACCGCGGCGCCGGGCCACATGCGGCAGCGGCGGTGCAGCAGCTCATCCCCCGTCTCCACCCTTGATCTGGAAGATCTGGCGGAACGCATGCCCCTCGTCGTCGAGCGCCAGCGCATCGACGTCCCAGAGGCCCGTCGGCAGCAGGGCGGCAAAGCTGTAGGAACCGGGCGCGCCCTCGGTCAGCGTCACCTGGCGATCATCACGGTCCGTCACCGGGCGGCCGATGCGGGCCCTGATGTGCAAGCCCGTCAGCGGCTGGTTGTCGGCATCGCGATAGGTCAGGGTTGTCGTGCCATCGGCATAGGAAATGTCCACGGTCCACTTCAGCGCCGCCTGCGCCCTTGCCTCGGCCAGGTTGCGGTTGAAGTCCTGGCTGGCGACATAGCTGTTCTTCACCACCAGCCCGTTGTCGGTCTTCAGGGCCAGGGTCATCAGCACCATGTTGACCGCGATGATCACACCGAAGAACGCGATCATCGAAAGCAGCATGTGGCGCCCGGTGAAGCGACGCCCGTCACCTGTCCCGGGTTCCGGCTGTACCGCTGGTTTGATCGAGTGTGCAACCGACATGACGCTTACTCCTCCGGTGCCTTGAATATGGCACCATAGTGGGCCTGTTCGATACCGCTCAGATCGGTAACGGAGAACCGGAAGCTGTTGGCACCGGGCGAAAGTTCCTCGACCGGTGCGGACACGAAGATCCGGAGTTGCAGAACCTTGTCGGCAGGCAGGACGAACTCCTTGGTGCGGCTCGGCCACTCGTCCTGGCCAACAACGTTCATCAGGCCACCCGGCAGGTCACCAAGCTGCAGCAGGACGCGCCGTTCCGTCCCAGCCACACTCAGTATCTTAACGGTAAAGACGTGGCGGATACGGCCGTCGGAAAGCTGGACAAACTGCGAGGTCCGGCCGCGCCGGATCTCCACGTGTAGCCGGTGCAGAGGCAGCGGGGCGGACAGCCGGAAGCGAGACAGCACGCACAACAGCACGCCAAAGCGGAGGGAGGACCGGCGCACGACGTAGACCAGCGTCGTGGTGCGGAAGATCGTCTTCTTCAGCGGCAGTGTGGGCCGACCGTCCGCATTGGCCTCGTAGCTCTTCAGCGTCGTGTAGGAAATCAGGTCCAGCTTGCCACCGGTGCGTGCCATGACCGTGTTGCAGGCATCGATGCAGAGCGCGCAGTTGATGCATTCAAGCTGCTGACCGTCGCGGATGTCGATCCCCATCGGGCAGACAGCCACGCACTGGTTGCAGTCGATGCAATCGCCCAGCAGGGATGCATCCGCCGATTTCCGATGGCGACCACGCGGCTCCCCGCGCCAGTCCTGGTAGGTCACGGTCAGCGAATTCTCGTCCATCATCGCCGCCTGGATGCGCGGCCACGGGCACATGTAGGTGCAGACCTGCTCTCGCATGAAGCCGCCGAAGACGAACGTCGTGGCGGTCAGGACGGCTACGGTCACATAGGCAATCATGGATGCGTCGAGGGTGACCAACTGTACCAGCAGTGTTGGTGCATCCGCGAAATAGAAGACCCAGGCACCACCGGTCGCAACGGCAATCAGCAACCATATCAGGTACTTGGTCACACGCTTGCGTATCTTGGCGGCGTTCCAGGGTGCCTTGTCGAGGCGGAACCGCGCATTGCGATCCCCCTCCAGCCAGCGTTCCACGTGCACGTAGAGGTCGACCCAGACCGTCTGCGGACAGGCATAGCCGCACCAGGCACGCCCCAGGACCGACGTGACCAGGAACAGGCCGATGCCCGCCATGATCAGCAGCCCGGCCACGTAGTAGAATTCCTGCGGCCAGATCTCGATGAAGAAGAAGAAGAAGCGGCGGTGCTCCAGGTCGACCAGCACCGCCTGGTCCGGCATGCCTTCACCCCGGTCCCAGCGCAGCCAGGGGGTGATGTAGTAGATGCCCAGAAGGACACCCATGATCCACCATTTCAGCCGCCGGAAGACCCCGGCGACACGCATCGGATGGATGGACTCACGGGCCTTGTAGAGGGACCGGTGCTGACGGCTGTTGACCGCCGCGACATCGATCTGATCCACATCATCGATGCGTGCCACGGGTGGTTACTCCCCTCCACCAAGTGAATGGACGTAGATCGTCAGCTGCTTGATCGTGACCGTATCAAGGCGTCCGCCCCAGGCAGGCATCACGCCATGCCGCGGCACGTTGATCTGGCGTTCGATCTCGTCGGCCGACCCGGCATAGAGCCAGATCGAATCCGACAGGTTCGGCGCGCCCTGCTCCCGATCACCCTTGCCCGTTTCCCCATGACAGGCGGCACAGTTCTCGGCATAGATCTCCCTGCCCGCTTCCGCCTGTTCGGCCTCGTGCGGCTGCCCGGCCAGCGACAGGACATGCTGCGTCACGGCCTTGATCTCCGGCTTTTCCAGTATGCCGTCACGCCCGAAGGCCGGCATCTCCGAATAGCGGCTCTCGTCATCCGCCGCGTGGCGGACACCGTGCAGCAAGGTGGTCTCGATCGCCTCCAGATTGCCGCCCCAGATCCAGTCATCATCGTTCAGGTTGTGAGAGCCCGCCGACCCGGCGGCACCGGAACCATGGCACTGGATGCAATTGACGGCGAAAGCCGCACGGCCACCATTGGTCGCGAACTGCCGCAGGTCGTCGTCACGACGAATTTCCTCCAGCGGCAGGTTCTCGATCCTGGCGATCAGTCCGGCGCGGGAGGCCTTGACGTCGGCAATCTCCTGGTGGAGTTCGCCGCGGCTGGAATAGCCGAGCACACCGGGCGTGGCCTCGTTCAGCAGCGGCCATGCGGGATAGAATACCATGTAGCCGAATGCCCAGACGATGCAGGCCAGGAACGTCCACAGCCACCAGCGCGGCATGGGATTGTCGAGTTCGCGAATACCGTCCCACTCGTGCCCCGTGGTCTCGACACCCGAGAAGTCATCTACTTCACGCTTGCTCATTTGCCAGGCTCCCGATCATCCTTGAGAGGCATCTCGGCGCATTTCTTGTAGTTCTTGCTGGCCCCGGGACGGAACACCAGCGCCACCCCCCCGACGAGGGGGACGACCAGAAAGACCAGCCCCCAGGTATCGGCCAGATGCGGCAGTGTTTCGTGATCCAGCAGGCCCCCCAGAAATTTTTTCCGGCCCGGTAGCAGGACAAGCCCACCACGGGGACGGGCCCTGGAATGTAGGCGAGCACGCCCGCCTCCCGCGCCACCGCCCCCGGGGTCCCATCGAAGTCGCCCGTCTGTGCCTTGGGATAGCGGGCGAGCAGCCCGTCCCAGTCCGCATCGGGGTCGGCCTGGTCGCGCATGTCGGCCTCTGCCACCTCGATCATCTCCGCGTCGTAGGGCACGCCCACGGAGGCATTTGCCTTCAGGTGCGCGATGATGTCATCGGTGCGGAGTTCGGTGGACAGCAGGAAGCGGTATCCGGGCATGATCGATTCCGGCACGACGGAGCGTGGATCGACCAGGTGCTGGACATGCCATTCATTCGAATAGCGTTGCCCGACCCGCGCGAGATCCGGGCCGGTACGTTTCGACCCCCACTGGAACGGATGGTCGTACATGCTCTCCGCCGCCAGGCTGTAATGGCCATACCGCTCCACCTCGTCCCGCATGGGGCGGACCATCTGGCTGTGACAGTTGTAGCAGCCTTCCCGGACGTAGATGTTGCGCCCGGCCAGTTCCAGCGGCGAGTAGGGACGCACGCCCTCCACCTTCTCGATCGTGTTCTGCATGTAGAACAGGGGCGCGATCTCGACGATGCCGCCGATGGACACGACCAGCAGGCTGAGCACCAGCATCAGGGTCGCGTTCTTCTCGATACGTGAATGATCGAATTTCATTGGACCCTCCCTCAAGCGGCCTGCGGGGCGACGGCACCGGCCGCCACGTCGCGTGTTTCGGGCGAGCCCTTGATGGTCCGCCAGACGTTGTAGACCATCAGGAACGCACCGCTGATGTAGACCAGTCCACCGAAGGCCCGGATGATGTAGAACGGATGCATCGCGGAAACGGTCTCGGCGAAGCTGTAGACCAGGAACCCGTTGGGGTCATACTCCCGCCACATCAGGCCCTGCGTGATGCCACTGACCCACATCGCCGCCGCGTAGATGACGATGCCGATGGTGGCGAGCCAGACGTGCCAGCTGACCAGCCGCAGGCTGTAGAGACCGCTGCGGTTCCAGAGCTTCGGCACCAGGAAGTAGACCGCACCGAAGCTGATCATGCCGACCCAGCCGAGCGCACCGGAATGCACGTGACCGATGGTCCAGTCGGTGTAATGGCTCAGGCCATTGACCGCCTTGATCGACATCATCGGCCCCTCGAAGGTGGACATGCCGTAGAAGGCGACGGCGACAACCATCATGCGCAGGACCGGATCCGTCCGCAGCTTGTCCCAGGCCCCCGAAAGGGTCATCAGGCCGTTGATCATGCCACCCCAGCTCGGCATCCACAGCATGATGGAGAACACCATGCCGAGTGTCTGCGCCCAGTCAGGCAGGGCCGTGTAATGCAGGTGATGCGGACCGGCCCAGATGTAGAGGAAGATCAATGCCCAGAAATGGATGATCGACAGCCGGTAGCTGAACACCGGACGATCGGCCTGCTTCGGCACGAAGTAGTACATCATGCCCAGGAAGCCTGCCGTCAGGAAGAAGCCGACTGCGTTGTGGCCGTACCACCACTGCGTCAGCGCATCCTGCACACCGGAGAACGCGCTGTAGCTCTTGGAGCCGAGGAAGGACACCGGAACGGCCAGGTTGTTGACCAGGTGCAGCATGGCAACGGTGACGATGAAGGCCAGGTAGAACCAGTTGGCCACGTAGATATGCGGTTCCTTGCGCTTGAACAGCGTGAACAGGAAGACCAGCAGGTAGGCAACCCAGACCAGCGTGAGCCAGATATCCACGTACCATTCGGGTTCCGCGTATTCCCGTGACTGGGTGACACCCATGACGTAGCCGGTGGCTGCCAGCACGATGAACAGCTGATAGCCCCAGAACACGAACCAGTGCAGCCCACCCAGTGCCAGCCGGACACGGCAGGTGCGCTGTACCACGTAGAAGCTGGTGGCAATCAGGGCATTGCCGCCAAACGCGAAGATCACCGCAGATGTATGCAGGGGCCGCAACCGACCGAAACTGGTGAACGAATAGCCCAGGTTCAAGTCGGGGAAGGCAAGCTGCAGCGCGATCACCAGCCCGACGAGGAAGCCGACCACACCCCAGAAAACTGTCGCAAGGACACCGTAGCGGACAACGCCATCAGCATACCCCTCAGCAGCCTCCGCCGTTCTCGGTCGGTCCAGCCGTTGCAGCAGGACGACGATGGCCGCCAGGCTGACGGCGACAATGACCCAGGCATGCGCCTGGAAAAGTGCATCGTGCCCCCGCGCGGCACCGATGAGACCCGCCACGGCCGCAAGGCCCAGCAGGATGATCAAGACAACATTGCCCATGGAAGTTCCCTCTGCTTCCGCCTCCGGTGAGGCTGGATTTCAGCAGCAATAGGCAGGGGGTCGAACAATCACCTTGATCTGGATCAAACCGCTGCGGCGGCGCTGTGAGACACTTTCGACCGTCAGGAACAAGCACCTGTCCGTTCAAGTTTCCGAAAGCCAATGCGTCATGGATCGCAAACTGCCCTTCTCTCCACTGAAACAGGCAATGAGCGCCCAGCTCGGCATCGAGGCCAGGGGCGAGACCACCGCCCGTGCCGAGCACATGCTGATCATTGCCGTGTGCGACAGACTGGAAGCCATCGCCGACGCCCTGCCCGCCGCGCCCAGCAACGAAAGCCTTTCGGAACTGCTGGCGTTGTTGCGATTCGGCATTCCCGCGCATTGCCGGCACGAGGAACAGGAACTTACCAGCGCCCTCGCCGGCAACGCCGACGCCCCCAGGTGGCTGCATCACGCCGCGGCGCTGATCAAGGCGGAGCACATGGACAACGAGAACATCATGCTGGAACTGGCCGAGGCGCTGGAGGACTATCGCAATCGGGTAGACAGGCATGGAACGACAAGTACCGATGTCACGGCAGACCAGAAGGGTGCGAACGCACTGGGCTACCTGATCCGTCACTTCTTCACCCAGATGCGCCGACACATGGCGTGGGAGGAAAAGGTGATTGCCGAACTGCGCGGGTCTTCTGACTGATCTGGCGAAGCCGACTGCCTCGCGGCCGGGTCAGACGCCGCTGATCTCCGACAGCCGGTCCATGTCGAGGATGGAAAACTCCCGCGTTGCATGCAGTTGCAGCACGCCGTCGGCCTTCAACCGACCGATCTGGCGGCTCACCGTCTCGATGGTCAGCCCCAGGTAATCGGCGATCTCGGAGCGGTTGAGCGGCATCTGGAACAGAACCTCTTCGCCGCCCTGATGATGCGCGCAACCGATCATCGGCGAACGGCGGGCAATCATGTACAGAAAGCTTGCGACCTTCTCTGCCGCTGTCTTCCGGCCCAGCAACAGCATCCAGTCACGGGCCGCGTCCAGTTCGTCCAGCGTGTCCTGGAACAGACGGAATTCCAGGTCCGGCTTTTCCTTCAATATCCGCTCGAACGCGGGCTTCGGAAAGATGCAGAGTTCGACATCGGTCGCGGCCTCGGCGAAATAGGGGCTGCGCTCCTTGAACGCGCGTCCCAGGAAGTCCGGGGCGAACTGCAGGCCGACGATCTGCTGGCGACCATCGCTCAACAGCTTGGTCAGCTTCACCGCGCCGGAGACGATATTGCCGAACCAGGTGATTTCCTCGTCCGCGCTCAGAATGGGTTCCCCCGGCGTCAGCAGGCGCTGGCGGGAAATGCCATTCATGGCCTCCAGTTCCTCGTTCGACAGCGCACCACATACCGCCCGGTGGCGGATGGCGCAGACATCGCAGCGGTTCCTGGCGCCGGTGTCCGTGACTGTTTGCATTGGCTCGGTCTCCGGATGGGACGCAGATACGCGCGGGATGATAGGCCAATCAGTGTCTGACAGCAGATCCCCGTCTGCCGCGCGACACTCTGCCTCTCAATACCACGCCAATTTCGTGAAACTTGCAACTACTCAGACACCCCAGGTGTCCTTGATACGGTAACCCCGGGGCCATGGGTCAGTCGGGTCCAGCATGTGCTGATGCGTGCCGGTGATCCAGCCCCGGCCGCTGATTTCCGGCACGATCGCAGGAACGTCGCCAACCAGGGCTGTATCCGCGATCCGCCCGACGAACCGTGATCCGATGATGGATTCGGCCACCAGCCGGTCGCCCACCTGCATCTCCCCCGCCGCATGCAGCAGGGCCATCCGGGCCGACAGCGCGGTGCCCGTGGGTGAGCGGTCGATCTTGCCGGGCTGGATCGCCACCGCGGCCTTCGTGTGCAACCCGTCCCCGTCGCGGCGCAGCGGCCCGGCGAACAGGCAGAACGACACATGCGCCCAGTCCGGATTGCCCGGATGCACGAAGCCAAGCTGTTCATTGGCGGCATTGGTCAGGCGGATGCCCAGTTCGGCCAGCGCCCGGGCCTCGTCCGGCACGATCGCGAATCCCAGCGCCGCGGCATCGACAACGACGAAGCTGTCACCGCCATAGGCGGTCTGGACGGGCACCGGCCCCAGCCCCGGCACGTCCAGTTCGGCCCGCAGCCGCGCGCCAAGCGCCTTCTCATGGGCCGGGTTCAGGAAGCTGAAGATCAGCGACACCGCGACCGCTTCCACTTTCTCCGCCTTCAAGGCTTCGATCAGCGGCGCGATCTCGGTTTCGTCGAGCGGCGTGACGACCGCCCCGTCGGCCCCGATGCGTTCGGTGATTTCGAAGCGGCGGCGACGGGGCGCCAGGCTCGCGGGCGCGTCCTGAAACAGATCGTAGAGGTCCGGCCGGGCCGAGCGGCGCAGTTCCAGCACATCCCGGAACCCGCGCGTGGCGATGGAGGCGGCGCGCGCCCCCTTCTCTTCCAGCAGCGCGTTGGTGACGATGGTCGTCGCGTGCGCCAGCAGGCCGACGTCCGCCGCCTGCACCTCATAGCGCGTCATCGCCTGATCGAGCGCGGCCAGCACGCCGGCGGCGAAATCCTTCGGCGTCGTCGGCGCCATCGCGCCCCCGATGCGCCCGCGTGCGCCATCGACGAGCGCCACACCCGACAAACTACCGCCGATCTGCACTCCACCCCCCCCACCCCTCACAACCCCCCCCCTGCTCCGCGCCCCCCCTCCCGC
>CAJYBQ010000024.1 GCA_913064755.1 uncultured Alphaproteobacteria bacterium | reverse complement strand
ATCTGCAGGGCGATGCCCCCACCACCCGAAAACGTGTCGTGGCCGAGGCCGTCGTCGATGGTGTCGTTGCCGTCACCGCCCCAGATGGTGTCTGACCGGTCGACGTTCGCGAAGTGGAGTGTGTCATTGCCGGAACCGAGGACGGCGTTCAATACCTCTATCGACGTGATCGACGTGCCATAGGCGAAGACGTCGGTGCCGTCATCCGCGGCGATGTTCATTGCTTCGGTGATGGACGAGAAGTCGCCCGTCAGCTGGTCGATACCCGCGCCACCGTCAAAGGTACCCGTGACGGAACCGGTGATGAAGTCGTCGCCCAGGCCACCACTGATCTGGTCTGCGCCGGCGGAGCCGCCATGCAGGGTGTCGCCACCTTCATTGCCGATCAGCGTGTCGTCGAATGCGCCGCCGACCAGTTCGTCGCTGGCGGAACTGCCCGTCAGGCTGACGACCTCGAAACCGCTGATGGTCTTGGTGTCGCCGGACTGGAACAGGGATGTTGCCTGGGTGATGTCATCGTCCGTGCCCTGGGTGATGACAGAGTTCCCGTTGCCCGAGAAATCAGCGATCAGCAGATCGGTGTCCTTGCCGCCGGCCAGGGTGTCGTTGCCACCGCCCGCGTCGATCGTGTCGTCGCCGTCACCGCCGTCGATGGTGTCGGAGCGGTCGATCAGGCTGAAGTCGACAGAGTCACCAGCCGAACCAAGCGTGGCATTCAGCACCTCGATGGAGGTGATCGACGTGCCGTCGGCAAAGACGTCGGTGCCGTCATCCGCCGCCAGGATCATCTGCGAATCAATGGCCGAGAAATCGCCGGCCAGAAGATCGGTCCCGGCCCCGCCGTCAAAGCTGCCCGTCGCGGACCCGGTCATGAAGTCGTCGCCAAGGCCGCCACTGATCTGGTCTGCGCCAGCGGAGCCGCCATGCAGGGTGTCGCTGCCATCATTGCCGATCAGCGTGTCATCGAATGCGCCGCCGACCAGTTCATCATTGGCGGAACCGCCGGTCAGGCTGGCGATCTCGAAACCGGAAATGGTCTTGGAACTACCCGACTGGAACAGCGACGTCGCCTGCGAGATGTCGTCGTCCGTCCCCTGGGTGATGACACTGTTCCCGTTGCCCGAGAAATCAGCGATCAGCAGATCGATGCCGGCATCACCCGCCAGGGTGTCGATGCCGTCGCCACCGATCACCACATCGTCGCCCGCTTCGCCGAACAGCGTGTCATTGCCCGCGCCACCGTCCAGCAGGTCTGCACCGGCGCCGGCACGCAGCACATCATCGCCCGCACCACCGGCCAGCAGGTCGGCACCGGCACCATCCCGCAGGACGTCATCGCCTGCGCCGCCGTCCAGGTTGTCGTCGCCCGACCCGCCGATCAGGGTGTCGTTGCCGCCAGCGCCGTCCAGCGTGTCGTTGCCCACGGCACCGGCCAGAAGGTTGGCCGCCTCGTCGCCGACAATCGTGTTGTCGCCCGCGTCACCCACCTGGGCCTCACCCGTATTGTCCAGTCCGAACAGGATGAAGGTGGCTTCGTAGCGGTCGCCGCCATACGGCGTGTAATAGGAACTCAGCGCGACATCATCAAAGCCGTCACCGTTGATATCGCCCAGGAAGGAGACTTCCCGCCCCGTGTAGGTGCCCGTATCCGCACCACGGATCAGAATGCCGTTCAGGCCGTCCAGGTCATCGGATGTCAGGCTACCCGCGAAGGCATCGCCGGAACCGAAGATCACATAGGCCTCACCCAGCCCGTAATTGCCGCTGTAGTAGGCATTGCGCGCCCCGATCAGCAGGTCGCTGAAGCCGTCACCATTGATGTCACCGCCACCGTCGACGGCAAAGCCGACATGGTGGTTCGCGGCCCGTGCAAAGACCGCGAAGCCCTCGTTTCCGCCGGCCGCGAGCAGCGATGTATCGACATCAACCGGCGCCTGGGTGCCGAAGATCACGAAGGCAGCGCCGCCGTTGTTTCCGGCGTAGTTGTTGTAGGGCGCGCCGACGATGACATCGTCGAGACCGTCGCCGTTCACGTCACCGGCACCGCTGACCGCATGCCCCAGCGCATCGGAGGCCGCGCCACCCGTGATCGCGATCGCCTCGGTCCCGCCAACCAGGGCATCAAGCAGGGTGCGCGGCGCCAGGCCGGCACTGCCGAAGATGATGTAGGCCTCGCCCGCGCCATCTGCGTCCGGCGCACCGACAATGATGTCGTCCAGGCCGTCACCGTTGAAGTCACCGGCGAAGTCCACGGCTTCACCGAAACGGGCGAACACGTCCTCTCCCTCGATCACGATCGCCTGGTTGTTGGCGACAAGCGTGCCAACGTCCGTGCCCGCAACGAAGGGGTCGGTGCTGCCGAAGACCACATAGACCTCACCCGCGGCATTCGTCTGGCCATAGCTTGCGGCCGGTGCCCCGATGATCAGGTCATCCAGCCCGTCGCCGTTGAAGTCGCCGCCACCGGCGATGGAATAGCCCAGCGCGGAGATGTCGTTGGCGTTGGCCAGGATCGTGAAGCCGTCGGTGCCGTCCAGGTTGCTGACGTCGATGTCGGCGCTCAACCCCCCGTCCGCACCGAAGACGACCGTCACCTCGCCGGTGCCGTAGACATTCCGGTTGTATTCGTTGCGGGCGGAGATGGCGAAGTCGTCGAAACCGTCCCCGTTCAGGTCACCGATGCCAGCGACGTCATAGCCGAAGATACCGAAGGCGGAGATGTCACTCTGGAACGGCTGGAACCCGCGACCTTCAACCGCCAGGTCGGTAGTATTCTGGCTGAAATCCGGTTCGGTGTCGCCGAACAGGACGAAGGCCTCACCCGTCAACTGGCTCTGGCCCTCACCGTAATAGGTGGTGCCATAGCCCGCCCCGACGATGATGTCGTCCAGGCCGTCACCATTGATGTCGCCGATGCCGTCGATGCCGAAACCGAACTTCTCGTTCGAATCGGCGCTGCTGAACAGGAACCCGGTTGTCGGATCAAGGTCATCGCGCAGGTCGAACAGGGCACCGACAGGCGCGGCCTCCGCGAAGACGAAGTCGGCTGCCACAAGGTCTGCCGCCAGCACATCGTTCAGCGTGACCGAATCGATTTCCGAAAGATTGAAGGTGATGCTGGTCCCGTCGTCACTCGAGGAATCGAGCAGTTCGGTCAGGTTCTCGAAGCCGAACTCGGCAACGTCCAGCACGTCATCGGTTCCATCACCTGCCGCGAAGTCGAACAC
Source organism: uncultured Alphaproteobacteria bacterium (assembly GCA_913064755.1). GTDB lineage: Bacteria > Pseudomonadota > Alphaproteobacteria > Minwuiales > Minwuiaceae > Minwuia. The sequence goes on along the minus strand of CAJYBQ010000024.1, from coordinate 13,023 downwards.
GAAGTTGCCGGTGCCCATGCCCGCCGTGGTGATGAACAGGTCATCACCCCCGTTGCCGGCGAGACCCGTCCCGGTCCCGAACGTCAACTGGTCGCCGAAGTCGGAACCAAGAACCTGTTCGACACTGATCAGCGATTCTGCATTGCCGAAACCATCGTCGGTGACGGTGCCGTCCAGCAGGTTCACCACGACGGCCTGCGTGCCATCCGAGGCGTTGAAGGTGTCGATGCCGTCGCCGCCGGCGAAGGAATCGGTGCCGTCACGGCCGATCAGCGTGTCGTCGCCGGCACCACCGCTGAGGACGTCGTCACCACCCCGGCCATCCAGCTGGTTGTCGGCATCACTGCCCAGCAGGGAGTCATTGCCCAGGATCGAGCCGCGGATCGCTTCGATGCTGCTCAGATCATCGATCGCCAGCCCCTGGTCACCGGTGAACTGGACCTGTGCAATACCCGTTGAAAGATCCACGTCGACGAAATCGATGCCATTGCGGTCGTAACGCACCAGGTCAAAGCCCAGGCCGCCGTCGACCAGGTCATTGCCACGGTCGGTGATGAAGCGGTCGTCACCGACGGACCCGTTCAGCGTGTCGTCGTTCGCGGAACCCCGGACCTCGTCGATCTGGCTGAAGGTGTCCACGCCGCCCTGGCCATCGTCCAGCGTCAGGCCCAGGCCGATGTCGACGTTCACGCCGGTCGTGGCATTGATGTAGTCGAGGCGGTCAAAACCTCCGCCACCCGTGATCGTGTCGTTGCCCGCACCACCGCGGATCTGGATGAATTCATCCGTTGAGGCCAGGTCGACCGTGATGACATCCGCGCCGCTGCCCGCATTGATCTGCAGACCGCCGGTCGTGCCGTCGACCAGGTCGACACCCTGCAGGGTATCGATCTCGCCCGTGCCGACCTTCTCGACCGTACCGGTCGTGTTGCCGATGTTCGCGACGATGCCGTCGGAAAGCGCGCTGTAGTCGAGGATGAAGAAGCCCACGCCCGGGTCGACGAAGGAAACCAGGTCGTTGCCGGCGCCGGTGTTCAGCAGGTCGCCACTGCCGTCATTGGTGCCCGACAGCAGCGTGTCGTCGCCGTCGCCGCCCAGCAGCGTGTCATTGCCGTCGCCGCCGTCGATCAGGTCGTTGCCACCGCGACCGTCAAGCTGATTGCCCAGCACATCGCCGGTCAGCGTGTCATTGCCGTTGAGCGATCCCCGGATGGATTCGATGTTGCTGATGGTGTCGATGGAGACACCCTGAACACCGGTGAACTGCACGTCCGCCGAACCGACCGACAGGTCGACGTTGACGAATTCGATATTGGCACGGTCATAGCGCAGCAGGTCGAAGCCGCCCGCACCATCGACGATGTCATCGCCCTGGCGGGTGATGAAACGGTCATTGCCTTCCGAACCCGTCAGCGTGTCGTCATTGTCGGAACCACGGAATTCATCGATCTGGCTGAAGGTATCCACGTCGCCGAAGCCGTCATCCAGGGTCAGCCCCTGGGAGACGTCGATGTTCACGCCCGCCGCTGCACCGACGTAGTCCAGCCGATCGAAGCCGTTGCCGCCGGTCACGGTGTCATTGCCGGCACCGCCACGTATCTGGATGAACTCGTCACCCGATTGCAGGTTCACGGTGAAGACATCGGCGCCGGAGCCACCGTTGATCTGCAGACCACCAAGCGTGCCATCCAGCAGGTGCACGCCTTCCAGCGTGTCGACGCCGCCGATCTTTGTCACGGTTCCATCGACCGGGCCGATGGCCGCGTCGATCCCGTTGGCCTGGTCGGAATAATCCACGATGAAGAAACCGGCACCCGGCGCATCGAAGACGATCAGGTTGCTGTCGATGCCGCCCTGGATGAAATCACCGGTGACGCCGTCGTTCGTGCCGGGCAACAGCGTGTCCCCACCGGCACCACCGAACAGCTCATCCGCACCGCCGCCGCCGACCAGCAGGTCGGCACCTTCACCGCCGAGGATGACATCGTCGCCCGCACCGCCGCGCAGCACGTCCTGGCCGCCCAGTCCGGACAGGGTGTCATCGCCCTGCGCGCCCACCAGCAGGTTGTCGCCGGCATCACCGACCAGGTTGTCGTCGCCGCTGTCGCCGACCTGGGCCAGGCCCGTATTGTCGGAACCGAACACGACAATCGCGGAATCGTAGTTCACCGGTTCACCCGCGTAGGTAATCCCGCCGCTGACGGAGAACGCGAGGTCGTCGAAGCCGTCGCCGTTGACGTCGCCCACGATGGCAACGCTTTCGCCGATGGCGTTGTTCAGGGTGGCATCGCCGCGAATGGTGACGCCCGTGCTGCCGTCCAGGTCAGCACCGGTGATGCTGCTGCCGAAACCTGAGTCCGTGCCGAACACGACCAGCACCTCGCCCGGCTGATTGGCGCCGTAGACGGTGCCCGGGGCACCGATCGCGATATCGTCGATACCGTCACCGTTCAGGTCGCCGCCGCCCGCCACATCGGTGCCGACGAGGTCATCCGTCGCGGAGCCGAAGAAGGTGAAGCCGTTGATGCCGTCCACCGAAAGCTGGGACACATCGACGGATTGCGGCGACCCGCTGCCGAAGACCACGTGGGCCGCGCCGACATCGACCACACCGCCGACATCCGTGCCGGTGGCGCCGATGATCACGTCGTCGAAGCCGTCGTTGTTGATGTCGCCAGCAGTGCTGACAGCCCCGCCGACCCGGTCGCCATCGACACCCGAGCCGATGGTGATCGCCCCCGCATCCTCCGACGCCAGGGTACTGATCAGTTCATTGCCGCTGAGGAGCGAACTGCCGAAGACCACGAAGGCCTGGCCACCGTCTGCTGCCAGCGGCTCGCCGATGACGAGGTCATCAAGACCGTCCCCGTTGAAGTCGCCCGCGAAATCGATGTCCTGACCGAAGCCGGTCCCGGCCGCGCCGCCTGACAGGACCAGGCCGTCAACCGTGTTGCCGATCTGGTCGCTGGCGATATCCACCACGAACCCGTCGGCGGAACCGAACAGGACAAATACCTTGCCGGTTCCATTGGCCACCGCGCTGACGGCAAGATCGTCGATGCCGTCGCCATTGAAGTCACCAACGCTGGCAATAGAACGACCGAGCGCGTCCGAACTGTCATAATCAGCAAGATTGAACGTGAAACCGTTGGTGCCATCCAGGTCATCGATATCGAAGTCCTGGGTCAGGCCGTTCGCGTCACCGAAGATGACGGCCACGCCGCCGTACCCCGCATAATAACCATTGTAGAGCCCCGGTGCGGCAATCGCGAAATCGGTGAAACCGTCACCGTTGATGTCGCCGATCCCCTGGACCTCGCTGCCAAACCCGGCACCTTCGTTCGTCGCGCCCGCGATCACTTCCAGGCCGCGTTCATTCGTGGCGAGGTTGCCATCCTGCACCTGCACGAAGCCGGGTGCGGCATCGCCGAACAGCACGAATGCCTCCCCCGTGGAACCGGCGCTCTCGGACCCGACCAGCAGATCGTCGATGCCATCACCATTGACGTCACCGATGCCGCTGATCGCGGAACCGAAGTCCTGCTGGTTCTGCGCATCCGTGAAGACAAACCCGTCATCGGACGTCCCCGCCGCAAGGTCGATGACGGCCGGGGCCTGCCCGGCGCTCTCGTCAAAGATGAAGTCATCTTCCGCGAGGTCGGCGACAAGCACGTTGTTCAGCACGACCGTCTCGGTCGCGGAAAGCTGGATCGTTGTGCTGGTGCCATCATCGCTCGCCACCGCGACAACCGACGCGAGGTCACCGAAACCGAATTCCGATACATCCAGCACATCATCCGTCGCCGCACCGGCAACGAAGTCCAGGATCGTGGCATCGCCCATGCCTGCCCGGGCCACGAAAAGGTCATCCCCGGCCCCGCCGGAAACTTCCGCATCCAGCCCGACCGTCAGGGTATCGGCGAATGCCGAACCCACGGCGTTCTCGATCGAGAAGACCGATTCGGCATTGCCGAAACCGTCATCGGTCAGGGTGCTGGCCAGCATGTCGAAGACCACGCCCTGGGTCGCGTTGGAGAAATCCAGGGTGTCGGTGCCGTCGTCGCCGCTGAGGCTGTCGAAGCCCGCAGCGGAGAACAGCACGTCGTTGCCCGTCCCACCGGACAGGGTGTCATCGCCCGCGCCGCCTTCCAGCGTGTCCGCGCCGCCGTCGCCGAAGATCTGGTCGGCGCCGTCCCCGGCATCCAGCAGGTCGGCACCGTCGCCGCCGCCAAGCTGGTTGGCCTGCCCGTCGCCGGTCAGCGTATCGTCGAAATCGGAGCCTTCGACGTTCTCGATCCCGGTCAGCGTATCGACCAGACCACCGACGTCGATGCCGACACCGGAACCGAGGTCGATGTTCACCCCTTCCAGCGCACCGATGTAGTCTGCCGTGTCGATGCCGTTGCCGCCGTCCAGCGCATCGGCGCCCGCGTCGGCGAACAGGGTATCGTTGCCATCACCGCCTTCGAGCAGGTCCGAACCCGCACTGTCGAACAGCAGGTCGTTGCCATCACCGCCCTGAAGCGTGTCATCGCCGGCACCGCCGGCACCGGTATCGTCGCCACCGTTCAGCGCCAGCAGGTTGTCGTTGCCGTCACCCAGGATGTCGTCACCGAAATCGGTACCGGCAACGTTCTCGATCCCCGAGAGCGTGTCGGTGCCCAGTTGTGTTGCCGTTGCGGTTCCGGTCAGAAGGTCGACCGTCACGGCCTCCGTCGCGCCGGAGAAATCTGCCAGGTCGGTGCCGTCACCACCTGCCAGGATGTCGTCGCCCTCGCCGGAGATGCCGCCATCCAGCGTGTCGTCACCCAGCCCGCCATCCAGGGAGTCATCCCCCTGGCCACCGCTGAGCTGGTCGTTACCGGCACCACCCTGCAGGGTATTCGCACCCGAACCGCCAGCCAGCGTGTCGTCAAAGGCCGAACCGATCAGGTTCTCGATTCCGTTCAGGGTATCGAAATTGCCGAAGCCATCAGTGGCACCACCGGCGATCAGTTCCGCCTGGACACCGGCGATGTCATTGGCGAAGGACGCGGCGTCGATGCCTTCCCCGCCATCCAGCAGGTCGCCGCCATCGCCGCCCTGCAAGGTGTCGTCGCCGGCCGTCGTCCCGGTGATGACCGCACCTGATTCAACGCGTCCGATATTGCCGAAGAAGAAACCCGAGGATCCGCCATCCGACTGGTCCAGCGCGAACTGGAAACCGTCCTCGTCGAAGTCGAGATACAGTTCCAGCCCGGCCTCGTCCCCGACCAGGAGATCACCGCGCGCATCCGCGATCTCCGCCTGGGAGCGGGCAACGGACCAGATACGGGCCTCGTCCATCGCGCCCTGGAAGCGGTCGAAGTCATCGTCCAGGTTCGATTCACCCAGGATCAACGGTGACTGGTTGGACACATCAACGCCGTTCAGCGCGGAAATATCGACGGCCTGACCGCTGGCCACGCCATCGACAAACAGGGTCATCAACCCGTCGCGGTCGAACGTCACGGCGAAATGCTGAGTGCCACCCTGGCCGAGCGCCGCGCTGACAACCTCGAACGACTGGCCGTTTCCGGCAATGCGGGCAACCGCGAACAGCCCGGTTTCGACATCTCCGCGGAAGCCGAACATCATGCCCGTCTCGGCATCGTCGACATCCTCGCGGGTGTCGAACACGGCCATGTTCCGCGGCACATCCGGGGCCAGCCAGGCCTCGAAGGTGGCGTCGGATGTTCCGGCCAGACCCGGGAAGCCCGGCAGGGCGACGGAATCGTCCACGCCATCGAACTGCAGCGCGAACTCGGCATCCACCGGGGTGTCGCCGCGCAGGATGTCGTCACCTGCGCCGCCGTCGATCACATCGTCCCCGGCACCGCCTTCGATCTCGTCGTTGTCGGCACCGCCCGACAGGGTGTCATCACCGCCGCCGCCATCGATGAAGTCGGCACCGGAGCCACCGAAGGCCTGGTCATTGCCGAGCTGTCCCAGCAGGGCATCCGCCGCCGCGTCACCACCGGCAAGCGTGTCGTCACCGGCACCGCCTGCCGCTGCCTGGTTGTCGATGCCCTCTGCCAGCTGGATCGCGTCGCCGGCGGACGAGCCGACCACCACCTCGATGTCGGTCAGCGTGTCATTTCCGGATGCCGCACCGACGGCGGTGCCCGCATTCAGGTCAACGGTCACGGCCGCGCCGCCTGCAGTGAAATCGGCAATGTCCAGGTCGGCACCGCCATCCAGCAGATCGTCACCGGCTCCACCGGCCAGGAAGTCCTGCCCGGCCCCGCCCGAGATCTGGTCATCGCCCGCATCGCCCTGCAGCAGGTCGACACCGGCACCGCCATCCAGGGTGTCATTGCCGACACCACCGAAGATCACGTCCTGCCCGGCATTGCCTGCCACGGAATCATCGCCCTGGGTACCAAAGACCAGGTCGTCCCCGGCGCCGCCGGTCACATCGATGGTGGCATCCGTCTTCAGCCCCGCGTCGACCAGCAGGCCGCTGGTTGCCGCCGCAAGCGCGGCCGCGTTGATCGCGATGCTGCCGCTGGTATTGACCTGGCCATCGCGCAGGTCGATGTCGGTTTCGGCATCCGTGGCCAGTTCGATGGCCTCGATCCCGTCGACGCCGTCAAGCTGGGTCCCGCCGACCTCGCCACCACCGACCAGTCGAAGGGTATCGGTATCCGCGCCACCGCTGACACTGTCATTCGCGTCCAGGTCGGCGATCTGCGCGGTGACGGTGTCGTCGCCCGTGCCACCGTCGATGAACATGGTTCCGGACCCGGCGTTCAGCTGATCAGCGCCGGCACCGCCGACCAGGTCAGTGGCGGAATCGTCGCCCGCGGTCAGCGTGTCGTCGAAGGCGGAGCCAAGCAGCCCTTCGACACCGGTCAGGGTATCGACATCGGCACCGCTGGTCGCAATGCCCGTGCCCAGGTCAGCCGCAACCGCGGCATTCAGGTCGGCGAACGAGGCGGTATCGAAACCGTCACCGCCGTCGATCTGGTCACCGCCGCCATTGCCCTGCAACGTGTCGTCGCCGTCACCGCCCAGCAGCGTGTCGCTGACCTGGCCGCCGTCCAGTTCATCATCACCGCCGCCACCCTGGACGCTGACGCTGCCATCCAGTTCGCTGCTGCCGTTGAAGACCAGGCTGCTGGTCGAATCCTCCAGCAATTGCCCATTGACGAAAAGTGTTTCGCCCGCGCCGACGACATTGTCGCCAATCGTCAGGTCGGCGGACAGATTGTCGGTCAGCAGGATGGTCTCGATGTCCGAGACGCCCGCGAGATTGTCCTGGTCCACGGTTCCGCCGCCGGTGATGGCGAGCGTGTCTTCACCGTCACCGCCGTCCACGATATCTGCACCATCCAGCACCGCGGCGCTGGCCGCGAAGATGTCCGCGCCGTCGCCACCGAAGGCCTTGGTCGCATCGGATCCCAGCAGGTTGAGGAAGTCGTTGCCGGTGTCGCCCAGCAGCGTGTCGGCACCGCCGACGCCCAGCAGGGTATCGTTGCCGTCGCCGCCATCCAGCAGGTTGTCCTCGCCGTCACCGGTCAGACTGTCGTCCAGGCTGGAGCCCGTGACGTTCTCCACCCCGGACAATATGTCGGTGTCGCCGAATTCGTCGATTGCCGTGCCATTCGTCAGGTTGACGACAACACCGCCCGCGCCGCCGTAGGTGAACAGCGCCGTGTCCGTGCCATCCCCGCCGGAGATCGTGTCGTCGCCCGCGCCACCGTCGAAGAAATCATCGTCGGCACCGCCGAACAGTGAATCCGCACCATCGGCACCGAACAGCGTATCGGCACCGACATCGCCGATCAGCTGGTCATCACCGGCCCCGGCATTGACCGTGTCATCGCCCGCGCCGCCGAAGAACTGTTCATCCGTGGCACCGCCCGCAACCGTGTCGTCACCGGTACCGAGCAGGAATGTCTCGATGCTGGCAATCTGGTCGTTGCCCTCTCCGACGGCCGTGCCGCCCACCACATCAATGGCAAGTCCGGCCGTTGCATCGGAGAAGTTGGCGATGTCGGTACCATCGCCGCCATCCAGCGTGTCATCGCCGACACCACCGGTCAGGACGTCGTTGTCGTCGCCACCGGCGAGACTGTCATTGCCCGCATCGCCCTGGAGCACGTCCGCGCCCGCACCACCGAAGATGACGTCATTACCGGTGCCCTCGCCAGCCGCATCACCATCGCCGACCAGGAAATCGTCATCCGCGCCGCCATCGATCGTGTCGTCGCCCGCGCCACCCGTGATCAGGTCGGCACCCGCCGCGCCCAGCAGGCTGTCGTTGCCCGCATCGCCGTCGATCAGATCGGCATCCGCGCCACCATCGACGGTATCATTGCCGTCGCCGCCACTCAGCGTGTCGATACCGGCATCGCCGAGCAGGCTGTCGGCATCGGCACCACCGATGATGCTGTCGGCACCGTCGCCACCGGAGACCACGTCATCACCGGCATCGCCGGAAATCACGTCCGCGCCACCGGCGCCCAGCAGGCTGTCATTGCCTGCATCACCGTTGATCAGGTCGGCATCCGCGCCACCGTCGACGGTATCATTGCCGTCGCCACCACTCAGCGTGTCGATGCCGGCATCGCCGAGCAGGCTGTCGGCATCGGCACCACCGATGATGCTGTCGGCACCGTCGCCACCGGAGACCACGTCATTGCCGGCATCGCCGGAAATCACGTCCGCACCACCGGCACCCAGCAGGCTGTCGGCGCCCGCACCGCCATTGATCACGTCGGCATCCGCACCACCGTCAACGGTGTCGTTGCCGTCGCCACCGGTCAGCGTGTCGATGCCTGCATCGCCGTTCAGCAGGTCATTGCCCGTCCCACCGGTCAGGCTGTCGGTCCCGGCGCCGCCGAAGAGGCTGTCGTTTCCGGCCCCACCGTCCAGCGCATTGCCAAGCGTATCGCCCGTGATCTGGTCACCGGCGCTGCCGCCGGTCACGTTCTCGATGCCGCTGAGGGAATCGGTGCCCGACAGTTCACCGTTTGCCGTACCGGTCAGCAGATTGACCGTGACCGCGGCGGTCTGGGCAGAGAAATCCGCCAGGTCCGTACCCGCACCACCGCTGAGAGTGTCGTTCCCGGCGCCACCGCTGAGCACATCGTTGCCCGCCCCGGCCGTCAGGTTGTCCGCACCGGCATTGCCGACCAGCGTGTCATCACCGGCGTTGCCCACCAGCGCATTGGCCAGGGCATTGCCCGTCAGGCTGTCACCACCCGCGCCGCCCGTGATGTTCTCGATCGCGGCAAGCGTGTCGGTATCGATCTCGTTGGTTCCGATGGACTGGGCCCGGCCCGTCACCAGGTTGACGGCAACGCCATTCGACGTGCCCGAGAAATCGACCGCGTCCGTGCCGTCACCGCCGTTGATGACATCATTGCCATCGACACCCGTCAGCGTGTCATTGCCGGTCCCGCCAAGCAGGCTGTCATCCCCGGTACCACCGAACAGGCGATCACCACCGGCATCACCATTGATGGTGTCATTGCCCGCGCCGCCATCAACGGTGTCGTTGCCCGCACCAGCATTGACGCTGTCATTGCCGCTGCCGAGCGTGATGTTGTCGCTGCCGGCGGTGAAGCCGTTGCCGAGGACGACGACATCGTCATTGTTGTCATTGCTGTTGTCCTGGCCGGTGCCACCTGTCTGTGCACCACCGGTCGTGCCCGTACCGGTTCCCGCGCCGCCGCCCTGGGTCGCGGCCCCCAGCAGATTGCCCTGCTGGCTGGCAAAATTGTCGTTCTGGCCCTGTCCGCCGGTCTGGGTTCCCGTCTGTGCCGGTGCCGTGCCGGGGGTCGATCCGGCCCCGGGGGCCTGCCCGCCGTCACCGGCCTGTCCACCGCTATCGCCCGCACCGCCGGCACTGTCGCCCGCCGGTCCACTGCCGGAACCCGCCTGCTGCTGCCCATCGGCTGCACCGCCACCAGTGGTTCCGGCCTCGCCCCCGGCGCCGTCGCCCTGGGCACCTGCGTCACCACCTTCGCCAGCGGGGCCAGCCTGGCCATCGGGCCCGTCCTGGCCGTCGGGGCCACCGTCACCTTCCGGGCCGTCCTCACCGTCAAACCCGCCTTCGTCGTCGGGGCCGGCGCCAGCTTCCGGTCCGGCCTCACCGTCCGGTCCCGGTCCGCCTTCGCCATCGGGGCCACCTTCACCACCGGGGGCGCCTTCGCCATCAGGTCCGCCCTCGCCCTGTGCAGCGCCTTCGCCGCCCGGTCCGGCATCGCCGTCGGGGCCGCCTTCGCCTTCGCCTTCGCCTTCGCCTTCGCCCTCGCCTTCCTCTTCGCCTTCGCCTTCCTCTTCGCCTTCGCCCTCGGCTTCGCCCTCCGCCGGGGCTTCACCTTCGCCCTCGCCCTCACCTTCGCCGTCACCTTCGCCCTCGGCAGCGCCCTGCTCACCGCCCGCGCTGCCGTCGCGACGGTCACTGCCGGAACTCTCGCCTGATCCGGTTTGCCCGACTTCCGGCGCACCCGGCAGGTTGCTCAGGGCATTGCCGAACTTGGATTCGATCTCGGTGCGGCTGAAGATGCGCGGCGCGGCCGGGGCCTGGAACTGGCTCGACGTCTGCGTGCCTTCGAAGGCCTGGTTCAGTTCGACGCCACCCGCGGCATTGGACACGAAGATCCGCCCCGTCGTGCCGTCTTCCTGCGGCAGGTTGACGACCTCGGAGACCTCGCCCTCCTGCTTGCCCTCGCCGCCGACGAAGGTGCCGCGCACACCGATGGTCAGAACCGGCGTCTTGACCGTCAGCGCGTCGTCACCGGTCTTGGCGACCGCGCCGGACACGAAGGAGAAGGAGCCCTGCAGCACGCTGATGACGGCACTGCCCGTGTTCGCGCCGGGATCATAGACGAAATCATCCAGCACCAGCCGCGCATCGGCACCGATGGAAAAGGTCGTGTCGTCGTTGAAACGGATGCCGGCGGCACCACCGTCGGAGGTCTCGACCACGTCGTCGGTATAGACCGGGTCGCCGACCTGGACCTGTTCGCGGGTACCGTTGGCACGGGCGACGAAGACGACGCCGTCCGCCTGCTCGATGACACCGATGGGGTCACCCAGGGCGCCTTCACCCTGCTGCGCCAGGCCCGTGGCCCGCGGGCCGGCCAGGGTCTCGGCCAGGTCGCCGCTGATCCGTGCACCGTTCAGGGTGTAGAGGTCCGGCGGAGTTTCGGAGGAGAAGAAGTTGATGACCAGAACGCGGCTGCCATCCTTGCCGACCAGGATCAGGTCGGGCCCGGAACGCACGAATTCGGCCGTGAGCAGCAGCAGCCCCTGGTCGATGACCAGGCTGTTCTGTCCCGTCGCATCGAACACTGCCATGAAGCTGGCGTGATCGTCGCCACCACCGGATCCCGCCGTTGGTGGAAGATCACGCGTCAAGACAGGGTCCTGCCCGATAGCCGAGAAGAGATCATTTTCCGCTCCGTTAAACGACAGCTGCCGTCAGCACATCTGTGTGCAGACAGTCTGCCGTCGTGCCCTGAAACCAGGTCCGACCCCCCGGAACCCGGTCCTTAACCCCTTGTGCAATCCATCCCGATCCACGAGGAACCTGTCTCGGAAAGGATAATATCACGTTGACGAAAAGTGCAAAAATGGCGCAATGCCAATGCCTTCCATTCCCCTGTCAATTCCGTGACTTATCCAGATATCACGAAAAAGTTGCAACAAGCGTATGGTGATATGGTGACAAGCTTAACACAAATTTCACGCGCTTGATCGAAATTGGGGCGCGCGGGTCGGGGGCGGGCGGATGCCGGTCCCGGTCTGCCAGTCACCATTGAAACCGGAGAGTGGGTCACTTGAACCGCGACGTAACCGCCGATCAGGCCGCTGGCGCCAACATGATCATGCAGGCTGCCCTCGCGGCCTTCGTGAAGCACGGGTTTCACGGCACCTCGATCCGCGAGATTGCAAGCCACGCGAAGGTCAGCGTCGCGCTCATCTACTACCACTTCACCTCCAAGGACGACATCCTGCGCTCCATCATGCTGCGTGTGCACGGGGATGCGATCGAGGAATTGCGTGCGGTCAGGGACGCCTGTACCGGCGGTGTCCGCGAAGAGCTTTCGAGCCTTATCCGCACCCACGTGCTGTACCATTGCGAACGCCAGGCAGAATCATTCATCGGCAGTTCCGAACTGCGCAGCCTCAGCGGCTGCGCCCGGGAGGAAGTCATCGGCCAGCGTGACGCGGTTGCCGGGTTCTTCAAGGATGTCGTCGTGCGGGGCGTTGCGGACGGAACCTTCCGCACGCGGGAACAGCCCGATGACGTGGTGCGCGCCATCATGGTCCTCTCCATGGGGGTCGCGATGTGGTTTCGCGAGGATGGCCCGCAGACCGCTGACCAGGTGGTGCAGACACACATCGGTTTCGCCATGCGACTGCTGGAGGCCGAGCCGACAGCCTGACGTCTCCCGGGCCGGCAATCAGCGCATGTCCCGGCTTCAGGTGGTGCGTTTGCGCCGCGATGGCGGCTTGGCGGCATCTGCCCTGAACGCGGCGTCGATCGCGCCCCGCGCCCATTCGGCGGCTTCGGCCTGGTCGTCGTAGACCACCTCGGGCAGGGCGAAGTAGCTCATGACCCCGCGCGATCCCCTGGAAGTGTCATAGGTGAAGGGTTCGCAGCCCGCGGCCTCGTAGGCCGGGCGGTTGATGTCATCGACCTTCATGTAGATCGTCTCGCCGATGATCAGTGCGAACATCAGGCCCTGGTGAAAAAGCCCTGCGCCGCCGAACATGCGCCGCAGGCTGACCGTGCCGACGGGTTCGAACAGTTCCAGCGCGAATTCCTGATATTCGGGACTGATGCTCATTTCAGACAACCACAAGCTGGCGATGGATGATGGGAAACCAATTGTCTCACCGTCCTGTCCCGGCCACCAGCCCCCAGTCCGAACCGACGTCCGGTTCAGAGTGCGGTGCCGGCGTCCATGGCCCAGCGAAGAACAACGCGCCCCTGCCGGTTGTCCTTGCCGGAACCGGTCGCGATGCGGTCATCCGTCAGAAGGT
>CAJYBQ010000023.1 GCA_913064755.1 uncultured Alphaproteobacteria bacterium | reverse complement strand
CCGCCAGTCGGTTCTCGGTGAAATCCTCCAGCATGCGGCGGAATTCGTTCAGCAGCGGGTTGGCTACCGCGGCAATGGCGCGCTCCGCGGCCCCCGCCTGCACATCCCTGCCCTCACCCCCGGCCAGCCGCGCCAGCATGTCCCGGTCGGCCAGCATCTGAACCGTCTGGGCGGTCGGCAGGGAAAGTTCCTCGGCCAGCCGGTTGGCAAGATGCCTGATGCCGACGGGTATGACGCGGTTGACCACGGAACCGGTATCGCTTTCGGCCAGCATCATCTGCGTGTGAGCTGCACCCAGTTCGATGATCGCGATGGATCTTCCGGCATCCGCCATGGCAGATTTGCGGAAGGCCGGGGACGCCGGGCTGATCGCGCGCACCAGCGTCGCGAGGTCGCCGCAGGCCGACAGGTATTCGCGCACCCGTTCCAGCGCGATCGCGACAATGACCTTGCGCCCGATGTCGTCGCTCGACTGCGGGCCGAAGTCGCAGATATCGAAGGCCACCTCGTCTCGCCCGACAACCTGCTGGGCCAGCCTGGTCGCACTGTCGCGTTCCGTCAGTCCGGACCGGATCAGGCGGTTGTCGAGGATATCCATTTCCGGGTCGGTGACACGCAGTTCTATCCAGTCCAGCGCCCGCACGTCGTCCTTCGCCAGGCTGGCCATCGCGGCCTTGATGCTGCGCACGATGTCGCGCCGGTCACGCTCCATGACCGGTGTCGCGGACCCGGCCGCGTCGGAACGCAGAAGCGTGCCGTCGGTGCTGGAGACCAGGTTCAGTTCCCAGCCGGAGGCATTGACGGAGATGATCGCACCCTGGTCCCGCTGGCGGGCCGCCGACGGCACGTTCGATTGCTCCGTACCCTCGGCTTTCCTGGCCCATGGGCGTCGGAAGGCAGGCCGGAGGGCCGATCCCAGATCAGCCTTCAGAATGCGGGAAATTCGGTTCATGCCACCAATCTGCAGCAGCATGCCTAATTTTGCCTAAACGCTGCCCGACAATTCGAAGACGGGCAGGAAGGCAGCGATCATCATTCCGGCGATGGCGATGCCGACAACCGCGGTCAGCAGCGGATTGATCATCGACGTGATGCTGCGCAACTCCTGGATCAGCATGGTGTCGAAGTAGTCCGCGGCGGAAATCATCAATTCGTCGAGCGTCCCGGCCTGTTCGCCGGTTGCGATCATCTGCACGACCACATCCCCGAATGTCTCGGCTCCTTCGAAGGCATCGACCAGCGTGCTGCCGTTCTCCACCTTGTCGGCAATGGCCTGCACGCTCGCCTCCAGGAAGGCGTTGCCGGAGGCCTCGGCCGAGTGACGCAGTGCCTCGACGGCCGGAATGTAGTACCGCAACTGGACACCGAAGGTACGGCAGAACCGGGCATAGGACGCCAGGCGCCATATCGTGCCGAACTTCGGCACACGCAGTTTCCATTCGTCCAGCAGTGTCCGCCCTTCCTCGGACGATACCCAGACCACGACACTGACGACGGCCAGCACCACCCCGGCGGCGATGAACGGCCAGTTGGCGATATAGGCATCGCCCAGGTCCATCATGAACTGTGTCGGGGCGGGCAGGCCCTTGTTCAGGGTCGTGAAGATCGACGCGAACCGGGGCAGGATGACGAAGGTCATCATGTGGAAGACGCCGATGAAGACGACGGTGACGAAGATCGGATAGGTCATCGCCGTACGCACGTTGCGCGTGACCGTGTCCCGCTGTTCCATGTAGTTGGAAAGCTGGCTCAAGGCGTCGGCCAGCCGACCCGACGACAGCCCGGAACGCACGACACTGACATAGAGCCGGCTGAATATCTTCGGGTGCTCGCCGAGTGCATCCGCCAGGTCGGTTCCGGCCCGGACGTCCTCCGTCACGTCGTTCAGGACATCATGCAGCTGGCCGCGCGGGGTCTGGTTGGCCAGGTTGGCCAGGGCACTCACCAGGTTCAGGCGCCCGCTGATCATGGCGGAGAACTGTCGCGTCAGGATATAGAGGCTGCTGGCGCTGACCGACCCGAACATCAGATGTCGCCCAGCACCCGGATCACCTCGGAGAAGGATGTCCGGCCCGCATCAACCAGGTAGGTGGCATTGTCGGGCATGGAGAGCATACCTTCCTCCCGCGCTGCCTTCCTGAAACGTGAAACCTGGAAAGCAGGCTCCATGACCAGGGCGCGCAGGGATTCGGTCATGGAGAACAGTTCGTAGACCGCCTGGCGACCGTAGTAGCCGGTGTGCCGGCAGTGGCCGCAATCGACGGTCGAGGCATAGGGCATCTCCGGATCGATCTCGATGCCAAGGCGCGCCAGGCGGTTGGTGGACACGCCTTCGGCCCGCAGGTTGGTCAGGATCTCGCGTCCTTCCACGGTCACGGCGCAATGTTCGCAATGCACCCGGACCAGGCGCTGCGCGATCACCAACGAGAGCGCATTGGCGATGAGGAACGGTTCCACCTTCATGTCGAGCAGCCGGTTCACGACACCGGCGGAATCATTGGCGTGGATGGTCGAGAACACCAGGTGACCGGTCAGCGAGGCCTGGACCGCCATCTGCGCGGTATCCTGATCGCGGCACTCACCCACCATGATCACGTCCGGGTCCTGGCGCAGGATGGTTCGCAGGCTGTTGGCGAAAGTCATGCCCAGGCTCTCGTTCACCTGGGTCTGATGCACGCCGCTGAGGCGGTATTCCACCGGGTCCTCGATGGTCACGACATTGCGCGCCACGCGGTCGATGGACGAAAGGCAGGAATACAGCGTCGTCGTCTTGCCGGAACCCGTGGGACCGCTCAGCATGACCATGCCGTAGGGCGCGCTCACCTTGTCGATCAGCAAGGCCAGGTCATGGTCGCTCAACCCCAGGCTTTCCGGGCGCGGGCGCAGGGCAGCTTCGTCCAGCAGACGCATCACCACCTTTTCGCCCGCGACGGTCGGCAGTGTCGAGACGCGGATGTCGATGGGATGATCGCGGATGGTCACGCTGATGCGACCGTCCTGCGGCAGACGGCGTTCCGCCACGTCCAGGTTGGACAGCACCTTGATGCGGCTGATCACCGGGGCCTGCATGGCACCGGGCAACCGGAACTCCTCGTGCAGCACGCCATCGACACGGTTACGCACGACGACACTGTCGCCCGTGGGTTCGATATGGATGTCCGAGGCTGAAAGTTCGTGCGACCGGTGCAGGATGTAATCGACCACGACCGGGACGTCCCATTCCGCCATGTCGGGCGCGCCATCGTTCTCCACGCCCCAGTTGATCTCGATCGGCACGAACATGCTGCTGTCGTTGCTGTCGCTGTCGACATTCAGCAGGCGATAGCGGTCCAGGCCATCGACCATGATCTCCGGCAGCAGGGCAACGGGATGCGGCAGCTGCCCCTGCGACCGGCGCTGGATCCAGTCCGATACCGCGACGTCGAAGGGATCGACGGTCGCGAACCTGAACTCGTCGGGTCGTTCCGACTTCAGCGGAATGATCTCGAAGCGTTCCGCCAGTTCCGGCGTCAGCCATTCCACGTGCTGCATGTGCGACAGCAACCCGGACTTGTCACGGATCAGGGTGGTTGCGGCGCGCGTGGCAACGAAATCGTAGACGGCATGCATGTCCGTGACCTGCCTGTCGCGCGCAAGCATCCTGAGGAAGCTGACGCCCGCATCCCGTGCCTTCAGCGAGATGGCGACGGCGCGCCGTTCCTGCAGCAGACCCTGGTCGACCAGCGCCAGTGCCATGTTGCGCAGGATGCTCCGCCCCGTGGCGGTCGCGTTGGCCCCGGTTGCCGCGGGCGCGGCCGGGGCCGCATTTCCGGAAGCCGCGCGTGTATCGGCCTGCCCACGCGGTGCATTCGCGGTCTCTACATTTGTCCGGGCCGGCGACGGTTCCGTGGACCTTGCCGTCGCCTCCGTGGCGGCCGGCACGTCGTCCTTGCCGTTGAGGAACTCGTCGGGGGTCACGACGGATATGGCATCGCGCCCGTAACGGGCGGCGGCCTGTTCGAACAGTCGGTTGACCACCGGGTTGTCGGCATCCACCACCAGCCTGGACGGCAACTCGCCGTCAGCCCCGCCTTCGGAAGAACGTTCGGCATCGCCCGGTCCGCCGCCGATCATCTGCGTGTCGTCCGGGCCGACATCGTCGATCATGAGAGTCTGCAGGTCGTCCGAAGGAACATCCCCCATTGCATCACCAATCTCGGTCCGCAGGACGGTTTCAGTCGCCGGGCGGTCTATGCCTTGCCATTCAGTCTTCATGGAACACCACCCTGAAACCGATGTCGGCACGGGCCTCGGTTGCTTCCGCCTGGTGGCGGAAGGCGATGCGACAGGCCGAGACGACACTCTCGTAGCTGCCGCCCCGCAGGACCCGCGCGGTGCAGCCGGTCATGTCCACCAGCGGTTCCTCCGCACCGTCGCGCAGCTGGCGATAGGGCTGTTCCGAGAACGTGTCGCGACACCATTCCCAGACATTGCCGGACATGTCCCAGAGGCCGATCGGGTTGCGACCGGCCGGGAAGGCCCGGACTGCCGACGTCGCGCCCGACATCATGTCCAGGTTCGCGTGATCCGTGCTCGGGCTGTCATCGCCCCAGGCGAACTCGCAGACCCGGCGTCCGGCCCGTGCGGCGGCTTCCCACTGTGCTTCCGTCGGCAGATCGCCCTTGGCCCAATGCGCGAACGCCCGCGCCTCGGCCCAGGTCAGCATGACAACCGGGTGATCGGGATGACCGAAGACGGCATGATCCAGCATCGCTTGCGGGCGTGT
Organism: uncultured Alphaproteobacteria bacterium; assembly: GCA_913064755.1. Classification (GTDB taxonomy): domain Bacteria; phylum Pseudomonadota; class Alphaproteobacteria; order Minwuiales; family Minwuiaceae; genus Minwuia. The sequence continues at coordinate 11,739 of CAJYBQ010000023.1, read as the reverse complement.
TCCCGTGGCGCGGACAAAGGCCAGGTACTCGGCATTCGTGATCGGTGTCTCGGTGATCCTGAAGGCGGACAGGCCGATCTTCCGCATCGGCTTCTCGCTGCGGAAGGGGGATGTGGACGGTGAACCGATGACATGGCTGCCCGCATCCACCAGCACCGACCGCAGGCCCTCGTCCTGTGCCGGTTCCATGGCGTTGGCCCCGCCTGTGGCCTCGGCGCGGGTCTTGGCAATCATGCGCAGCGAATCGGCCAGCTGCTTCGCGGTGGCGGGACGGTGATCGGGGTCGACATGCAGCAATTGCAGGATGAGGCGATCCAGCGCCGCCGGGATGGCCGGGTAATGGCTGCTGGGCGGCTGAATGACCGTGGTCTGCCAGTCGGCCAGGCTTGGCCGACGGGAGGCAGCGGACCCGAGCGGATGCATGCCGCCGGTCAGCACCTCGTAGGAAATGACGCCCAGGCCGAAGAGGTCGCTGCGGACATCGGCATGGCCATCCATCTGTTCCGGGGCCATGTAGCGCGGTGTACCGCCCTGCGTCGCCGGCCCCAGGCTGTCGTCCAGCAACGACAGGCCGAAATCGAGGATGAGAGGCCGTTCGATGTCGCCATCGGTGAGGAAGATGTTCGACGGCTTCATGTCGCGGTGAACGATCCGGGTATGCGCGACAGCCAGCGCATCCGCCAGCTTCTCGATCAGTTCCAGGCGCTTGTTGAACGTGTCCTGCAACCGATCCGCGTTCTGGTGCAGCCAGGTGCTGAGATCGATGCCTTCCAGCAGGTCCATGATGACGCCGAATCCCTCCGGCCCGTCATGGACATCATGCACCGGGCAGATCGCCTGGTGACGTATTGCGCGAGAAACCAGCACTTCGCGCCGCATCAGTTCGCGATTGCGTTCCGTCTGTGGCACGTCGCGCCGCAGCACCTTGATGGCAAGGTGGATGCGCAACTGGGTGTCCCAGACGCGGAAGACATTCGACGATCCCCCCCGTCCGATCCGCTCCCAATCGGTGTAGCGTTCTGCCGCGGCCGGGCGCGTGGCATATTCCGTCGTACCGAAAACAGCAGAACGCGCCGACGCCACGACCGCTTCGGCCATGGCGTGACGCGTTTCCAGCGCTGTCTCTGTCAGAACTCCGCCAGGGTCTGGCTGCATCTAACTGACACCCTCTTGGTTGGATCGATGCCGCCCGGGTGCGCCCGACAGGGCATACCCGGGTCGACATCGGACATCAGCAGGAGGTGCAGGTCGCCTGCACGGCGCCGGCGGCGGAGCAATAGCCGCCTGCGGTCAGGTTCGTGAAGTCGGTCTCGCCCGCAACATAGGGCGTGCGGTTGACGTTGCTGTCCCAGCCAACGGCCGAGGTGGCGACATTGGTGTAGGCGATCTTGCCGCCCACGACACCAGCGGCGGAACGACCGTTTGCCGTGATGCAGAGTGCGACTTCGCCTTCCAGCGGGGTGCCTGCACCGCCGACAACGGCGTTGATGGTGTAGTCGTAGTGGCCATCCGGGTTCAGGACCAGGAACGGGATGATGCTGCTGATCTCGGTCGTGCCGGACGAATCAGGCGTCAGTTCCGTGCCGTTGATGTCGCTGACGACGGCAGCAGCCGACTTCAACTGCGAATCCTCGTAGGCCTTGATGCCTGCGGAGATACGTCCTGCGGCCTGGCTGACCTCGGCGGTTTCACTGGCACGCACATAGGCAAACACCCGCGGGATACCTATCGCGGCAAGAATGCCGATGATCGAGACGACGACCATCAGTTCAACAAGGGTAAAGCCGGCCTGCTTCTGTCGGCGTGAGGCTGTGTTCTGCATGGACTGTTCCTTCCATAGCGCGGGTTTCGATGCACACCACCAGCCAGGGCGGGGCCATCACATGGACCAGACAATGCCCCGAAAACGTAAAAGAACTCCTAATTTCATCGGGCACATGCAAATCGATATGGCGACAATTTTAGGGAAAATTGTCTGAAATCGAATTTGTCCGTGTTTTTATGCAAATATAAATTCATATAGAAGTATGCGTTAATCCAATTTGACTTCCATAAGGCTGACTCTTGTTCTTTTCCCCAAAATCAATGTCTCACTTATTCATAAATATGCGTCATTTTTTTTCATTGCGGATTTTTCCAGATTTTTCTTCATGTATTTATTGATCATGCAGAACTGGAATCAGGAATGCACCAAACCGTATTTATGCCTGATCTGGCCGGGTCACGAAGCCGTTCCGGCCAGTGGCATGGAAAGTCCGGCACCACTGATGCCTGGCACCCTGCCGATGGCCCGCGAACGCCAGGCGTACGATCGCGACCGGGCGGCAGGTCGGCAGCGAATTTCTGAATACATGCACGTTCTTGAATCTGTTGGTGGTCGGAGTAACCTGACAGGCCATCCACAGAAGGGGGGCTGGAAGATGAGCCGACTGATCACCGCCGCCATCGTCGCAATGCTGACCGCATCCCCGGCCCTTGCGAACGACACGCCGAGGGGCGAGACGGTCTACAAGAAATGCGTCGCCTGCCACGCGGTCGGGAAGGGTGCGAAGAACACCATAGCGCCAACGCTGAACGGCATTGTCGGCGCAACGGCAGGTACCCGGCCAGGGTTCCGTTATTCGAAGGCCGTGACAAGGGCCGGTGCAAACGGCCTGGTCTGGAATGACCGGAACCTCGCCGAATTCATGGCGTCACCCATGAAGTTTCTGCCCGGCCTCCGGATGTTCCATGTCGCGCTGAAAGACGAATCCGACATCCGCAGCGTCATCGACTACCTGAAGCAGTTCCCGGATCAGTGACCGCGTTCCGCCCCTCGGCCTTCTGAGCATGACAAGGCCGACGGACAGTCCGGACGATGACCTCGGAAATGCCTGACGTGGCCGGTCACCGCCCGCAGGAATCGCGGGCTGGCCGTGTTGCAGCTGCATGAACTGGCTTCCCTTGCCTGGTGCGAAAGGCCCCTGTCGGACCTGAAGCCGATGCCTTTGAACTTGCGCCCCGGTCACGGCCTGTCTCGCGTGTTTCACAGGCGCCACGGCAAGGTCGGCAGGCGATGCCGCCCCTATTTCCCGTTGACAAACTGTGGAATTCGAAATCAAATATTCAAAAGATTGAATTTGTAGGGAGATGGCAATGTTTGCCATGTGGCGGACCGCCGTTGCGGGGGCAGCATTGCTGGGCACGTTCGAGACATCCGCAATCGCGGGTGACGCGGCCTACGGCGAGTACCTGTCGGGTGAATGCGTGTCCTGTCACCAGAAGAGCGGCGCGGACAAGGGCATTCCGCCAATCGTCGGCTGGGACGAGATCAGCTTCATCGCGGTGATGCAGTCCTACAAGACAGGAGATCGGGAAAACGAAGCCATGCGAAGCGTGGCCAGTTCCCTCGACCGGGAACAGATCGAGGCACTGGCCGCCTATTTCGCAACGATAAGAAGCAACCACGATTGAGAGGGAGAGCAGACATGAGCATGTCCAGAAGGGAATTCGGCAAGCTGGCCGGTGCGGCCACCGTTGCAACGGCGGCGCCGATGGGCTTCGTCAGGGCCGCTGCCAAGCCGCGTGTCGTGGTCATCGGCGGCGGCGCGGGCGGTGCCACGGCGGCACGGTACATCGCCAAGGAGTCCAGGGGGGCGATCGACGTTGTCCTGATCGAACCGACGCGCATGTACTACACCTGCTTCTTCTCCAACCTCTACATGGGCGGCTTCCGCGACCTGTCCTCCATCGGCTTCACCTATGACAAGCTGGCGTCGGATTACGGCATCAACGTGGTGCATGACTGGGCCGTCGGTGTCGACCGCGACAAGAAGCACGTCGCCCTCGCCGGCGGTGGCCGGGTGTCCTACGATGCGCTGGTCGTGTCCCCCGGCATCGACTTCAAGTACAATGACCTGCCCGGCTATTCCATCGAGGCATCATCGAAGATGCCCCATGCCTACAAGGCCGGTACGCAGACCACGCTGCTGAAGAACATGGTCGATGCCATGCCCGCCGGCGGGACGTTCATGATGGTCGCGCCGCCCAATCCCTACCGCTGCCCGCCGGGACCGTACGAGCGCGTGTCCATGGTGGCGCACGTGCTGAAACACGCCAACCCGACCGCCAAGATCCTGATCATCGACCCGAAGAACAAGTTCTCCAAGGGCGGGCTGTTCACCGAAGGCTGGGAGAAGCACTACCCGGGCATGATCGAATGGATCGGCGGCGACGTGCATGGCGGCATCAAGTCGGTCAATGCCGACGCGATGTCCGTCGAGACGGACTTCGACACCTTCAAGGGCGATGTCGTCAATGTCATTCCGCCGCAGAAGGCGGGCCACATCGCGGAAGTCGCGGGCCTGACCAATGACAAGGGCTGGTGCCCGATCGTGCCCGCGACGATGCAGTCGCGCAAGGACCCGGCGATCTACGTGCTCGGTGACGCGACGATTGCCGGTGACATGCCGAAGTCCGGCTTTTCCGCCAACAGCCAGGCCAAGGTCTGTGCCATGGCGGTACGGGGCGCCCTGACCGGTTCGAAGACATTCCCCGCCCGGTTCCGCAACACCTGCTGGTCACTGATCGAGACCGATGACGGGGTGAAGGTCGGCGCGAACTACGCGGCGACGGACGAGAAGATCGCCAAGACCGACGGCTTCATCTCCCAGACCGGGGAGGTCGCGGCCGTCAGGAAGCAGACCTATGAAGAGTCCGTGGGCTGGTACAATGGCATCACCGCGGACATGTTTGGCTGAAGAAAGGCCTCAGATGACTGAATTCACCCCCGTTGCCGGACTTGTCGGCGGTGCCCTGATCTGCGCCGCCGCGGTCATGTTGCTTGCCTTGAATGGCCGGATTGCCGGAATCAGCGGCATCGTGCGGGGCGTGATCGCGCCCGCCGAGGCCGGTGATGTCGCCTGGCGCATCTGCCTTGTCGTTGGCCTCGCGGTCGCCCCCATCGTGGTCGGCCTTGCCGGTGGAGAGGTTACCGTGCCGGACCTGCCGGGCGGCGTGCTGTGGATGGTCGTTGCCGGCCTGGTGGTTGGCGTCGGCACGACCCTGGGTGGCGGTTGCACCAGCGGGCACGGCGTCTGCGGCATGGCCCGGCTTTCTGTCCGGTCCATTGCCGCGACCATGACCTTCATGGCGACGGGTATCGTGACCGTGTTCGTGATCCGGCATCTGTTGGGGTGGGGCTGATGTGGCGCGCAATCTCGGGCCTGGTGGCAGGCCTCGTCTTCGGGCTCGGACTGGTGATTTCCGGCATGTCCAACCCGGCCAAGGTCTTGAACTTCCTCGACCTCGCCGGGGCATGGGACCCGAGCCTTGCCTTCGTCATGGGCGGCGCGCTGGTCGTCACCTTCGTCGGCTACCGGCTGGTTCAGCGCAGCAGCGCACCCCTGCTGGACACGACGTTCCACATTCCCGCGAAGGCGGCAATCGACCTGCGCCTGCTGGTTGGCTCCGGCCTGTTCGGCATCGGCTGGGGGATAGGTGGCTACTGCCCCGGGCCGGCACTGGCATCCTCGACGCTTGGTGACTGGTCCACATGGGCCTTCCTGGTCAGCATGCTGGTCGGGATGCTGCTGGCGCGCCAGCTCTTCAGCCTGTTCGAAAGCGGCGCGGCAAAGGCCACGCACTGATTGCCGGGGGGAGGCAGCAATGATCAACAGACGTAAAATGATGGCAGGCACCGCGGCGGCACTGGCCTTGCCACTGGTTCCGGGCACGGGGCTGGCCAACGCCGAGATCGGTGACAACGGCCTGCACATCCAGGACTGGTTCCTGGAAAGCTTCCTCGACCTGAACGAGGACCTGGCAACGGCGGCGGACGAGGGGCGGCATTTCGCCGTGTTCTTCGAACAGCGCGGCTGTCCCTATTGCCGTGAAATGCACGAGGTCAACCTGATCGACCCGCGCATCGTCAGCTACCTGAAACAGAATTTCGACATTCTTCAGCTCGACCTCTGGGGCAGCCGCGGCGTGACGGATTTCGACGGGGAGGAAATGGAGGAACGCGCCCTGGCGCGACGCTGGCAGGTGAACTTCACCCCCACTATCGCGTTCTTCCCCAATGACCCGGCCCTGGTTGCCGGGAAGACCGGACGCGCGGCGGAGATCGCCCGGATGCCGGGCTATTTCAAGCCGTTCTATTTCCTGTCCATGTTCGAGTTCGTGGCCGAGGGGCATTACAAGGACACCAGCTTCCAGCGGTACCTGCAGGAAAAGACTGCACGGATGGTCGCGGAGGGGAAGGATCCCGATGCCTGGTAAGCCGGGCGCCTGATGGAACTGGAACCACATGTCCTGATGGCGCTTTGCGGTTTCGGGTTGGGTGTCGTGGCCGGCATGGCCGCGCGGGGTGCCGACTTCTGCACCTTCAGGGCGATCGAGGACTGGTGGGTTTCCGGCAACCTTCGGCGGTTGCGGACCTGGGCGCTGGCCATCGCCGTCTCGATGATCCTGGTCCAGGTCATGGTCTCTGCCGATACCGCCCGGATCGGGGAGAGTTTCTACCTGGCCCCGACGCTGGGCTGGGGCGGGGCCATCATCGGCGGCCTGCTGTTCGGCTGGGGCATGGCCATGGTCGGCACCTGCGGTTTCGGCATCCTGGTTCGGCTGGGCAGCGGTGACATGCGGGCCGTGCTGATGTTCCTGGTCATGGGCCTGTCGGCCTACATGGCCGCGCGGGGGCTGACGGCGCTGGGCCGGGTCTACGCCCTGGCACCGCTTTCTGCCGACATGTCCGCGTTCGGTGGCCAGGGCCTGGGCCATGTCGCGGCCTCCCTGCTCGGCACCACGGTCGGCACCACGGGCCTGGTACTGGGCCTGCTGATCGGCGGGCTGCTGCTGGCCTGGTGCCTGCTGAGCGCGGAGTTCCGGGCCTCGCCCTACAGCATCCTGTCCGGCGCGGCGGTCGGCCTTGCCGTGGCGGGCGGCTTCGCGGCGACCGGCATCCTCGGCAACGACGACTTCGATCCGCAACGGGTGGAATCGCTGACCTATGTCCTGCCGCCGGGGGAGGCGATCCAGTACCTGCTGACCTACACGGGCGCGGAGATCAACTTCGGCATCGGCGCGACCGTGGGCACCATCTTCGGTGCCTGGATCACCACCGCCACGCGCGCCCGGTTTCGGCTGGAAACCTACGATGATGCGCGGGAGATGCGCCGCCACCTGCTGGGTGCCTTCCTGATGGGAACCGGCGGCGTCGCGGCGCTGGGCTGCACCGTCGGGCAAGGTGTTTCCGCCATGGCCACGCTGTCGCTGGGGGCGCCCATCGCACTGGCATCGATCTTCGCCGGCACGGTGCTCGGCATTCGATATCTGATGACTGGCCGCCTCGTCGGCTCGACTGGACAGGATTGATCATGAAACGACTGATGTGGATCGGGCTGGCACTGCTGCTGCCGCTGGCAGCGACGGCGAACGAGAACATTCCCGACCAGTACCCGCAATCGATGCTCTACAGCCCGCCGGTGGAAGTGATTCCCCACGTCTGGACCGCCATCGGGGCGACCGCGCCATCGACCTATGAAAACGCGGGCCACAACAACAACCTGTCCTTCATCGTCACCGGCGACGGGGTCGTCGTGATCAACGGCGGCGGCAGCTACCTGCTGGCCAGGGCCCTGCATGACGAGATCCGCGCCATCACCGACCAGCCGGTGAAGCTGCTGATCAACGAGAACGGACAGGGCCACGCCATGCTCGGCAATTGCTACTGGGCCGAACAGGGCGTGCCCATCCTGGCGCACGAGGACGCGGCAACGGAGTTCGACGACTTCGGCCAGCAATTGCTCGACGGTGCGCGGAACCGGCTGAAGGATCGCGCGGAAGGCACCTGCCTGCATGGTCCCGACGAGACCTTCTCCGACCGCCACGAGATCGAGTTGGGCGAATTCCGCATCGAGGTGCTCTACCTCGGACCGGCCCATTCACCCGGCGACACCCAGGTCTGGCTGCCGAAGCAGAGCCTGGTGATTGCCGGTGACATGGCATTCCACGAACGCCTGCTGCCGATCTTCGATCACACCGACACCGCCGGCTGGGTGGAGACCTGGCCGCTGTTCGAAGGCCTGGGCGCGACCTACGTCATCCCCGGCCATGGCCACCCCACCAACATGGCGCAGGTGCGCCGCTACACGCACGACTACCTCGTCTACCTGCGCGCGAAGATCCGGGAGGTCATCGACGCGGGCCAGGGACTGGAAGACAGCTACTACGTCGACCAGTCACCCTATGCCCACCTGCATACCTTCGACGAACTGGCCACGCGCAACGCGGGCCGCGTGTTCGAGGCGATGGAATTCGAATGAGGAGGCATGACGGATGGCCGGGGCACCCCCCCCCTGCCCGTCCGGCTGTGAGCCGGAGGGCGAGGGCCGGCGAAGGCTGATCCGCCGACAACCGCCTCGTCCGCGCTGAATTCCGCCATCAGGTCGGCAGCATCCTCGGCATAGAAGTCGAGGAAGAAATGGTCGGCGTCATCGATCATTTCCAGCCGCACGCGCTGGCCATCGGCGATGGCCGCCATGCGTTCGGGCAGTTCCGGAACCGTGGTGTCGACCGACCCGGCGATCACCATGACCGGCATCGACAGCCTGGCAATGACCGACGGCGTGTCATGGTCGTCGAAGCTGCCACCGAGGTAGGACCGGATCGCGGCCGGCGTGGCCTTGGCATCGCGGCAATAGACGATGCCCGGCACGTCGATCAGTCCTGTCCGGCCTTCGGCGCTGGCCAGCACGTCGGTGCGGCTGGCGCCGTAGCGCGCCTTGTAGCGCTGGTCGCGGACGTCGTCCGAATGGCCCACGGCAGAGGCGATGGGAATCAGTTTCTCGATCGTCGCGGGGTGTGCCCGCGCGAACAGGGCGACCTGGTTGCCGCCACGGCTGTGGCCGGAGAGGACGATCCGCGGATGCCCCCCGGCCTTCAACCAGTCCGCCCAGGCCGCCAGTTCGTCCACCGCTTCCTCGGGGGTGTGATGGAAGGGGTCATTGCAGTCATAGGGACCGGTGCGGCGGTCGACGCCCAGGGTCAGGCTGGGGGCGAGGCTGGAGATGCCGCGTTCCGCCAGCAGTTCCTGCAAGGCATCGATCAGTTCCTGGTCCTTGTCGGCCAGGGTACCGTGCAGCAACAGGACGACAGGCGCGCCCGGTTCCGCGTCATCGGCCTGCACCCAGTCGGCCAGCGCGGTCAACCCGCCGATCTTCTGTTCGATCACGGTCGGTTCCGCCGCCTCAACACCGGCGGTCAGTAGCAGGCCGGCCGCGACGCCGGCAATCCGCCCGGCGATCCGGCGCCGGTCAGTCATCATCATCGTCCGGGGTCACATCCAGCACCTGCGCCCGCATGGTCACCACCACGCCGGTCTTGCAATCGGACATGCATGGTTCGCCATCTGCCAGGGTCGGCGTGTCGGGACGGTTGTCCTCGATGAAGCCATCCTCGTTCGGCAGCCTGACCGTCGCGAAATTGGTGCGCGACAGCACGAATTCATCGTCCACCAGGTCGTTGGTGTAGAGCAGGAAGGCCGTCAGGGCATAGACCTCGTCGGGGGTCAGCGACTGGGCATCACCGAACGGCATGGCCCGGTTCACATAGTCCCAGACGGTGGACAGGTACGGCCAGTAGGAACCGATGGTCTTCACCGGGCGTTCGGACTGCAGGGTATCGAAGCCGCCGGACAGGACCGGCCAGCGATCGACACCCTCGGCGAAGTCACCGTGGCAGTAGGCGCATTTCTCGGCGAAGATCTCCTCCCCCTGGATCACGTCACCCTGCCCTTCGGGCAGTCCCTGCCCGTCCGGCCGCACGTCGATGTCCCAGGCCGCGATCTCTTCCGGCGTGGCGGCGCGACCAAGCTTCAGGTCCTCCGCATGGGCCGTGGTCCAGGCCGCGCCGACCATGGCCAGCGCAACGGTCACATCAAGCAGAAACTTCGACATTCTCAGCCTCCCCGTTGGAGCGGACCAGCCAGGTCTGTATGCCATTGTTGTGGTAGATAGAGTTCTCGCCGCGCACCGCACGCAACTGGTTCTTGGTCGGCTGCACGTAGCCGGTGGAATCGATGGCACGGCTTTGCAGCAGCATCTCCCGCCCGTCCCAGTCGAAGTCCACGTAGAACCGGTGAATGGCCTTGTCGAAGCTGGGGCCATCCAGCCGCGCCGTCTGCCAGTTGGCACCGCCGTCGATGGATACGTCGACCCGGTCGATCGTGCCGCGTCCCGACCAGGCGATTCCGGTCAGCACGTTGCGCCCCTTCGCCTTCAACGGTGCCTGCGGACTGGGATTGGTGATCACGGACTTGGCGTCCATCACCCAGGTGAAGCGCCGCGCCTTGCCGTTTTCCAGCAGGTCGGTGTATTTCGAGGTCTCTTCGCGGTGGTGCCAGGCCATGTCGCCGACTTCGATGCGGCGCAGCCACTTGATCCACATGTTGCCTTCCCAGCCAGGCACGACCAGCCGCATGGGATAGCCCTGTGCGGGGCGCAGCGCCTCCCCGTTCATGGCCCAGGCGATCATGCAGTCATCCAGCGCCTTTTCCATGGGAATGGACCGGGTCATGGCCGACGCGTCCGCGCCTTCCGGCAGCAGCCACCGGGCATTGGCCTTCAGGCCGCATTGCGCCAGCACGTCCTTCAGCATGACGCCCGTGTACATGACGCAATGCACCATGCCGTGGGTGAACTGGCAGCCGTTCAACTGGGCGCCGCGCCATTCCATGCCGGAATTGGCAGCGCATTCCAGGAAATAGGTCCGGTTGGTGCGCGGGAAACGCTTGATCTCGTCCAGCGTGAACATCAGCGGCTTGTCCACCAGGCCGTGGATGATCAGCCGGTGGTCCGCCGGATCGATCTCGGCGATGCCGCCGTGATGACGTTCGAAGGCGAGGCCGTTCGGGGTCAGGATGCCGTCCAGTTCGTGCAGCGGCGTGAAGTTGACCGAACTGACGGGGTCGGCGGTCAGCCAGGGCACGCTGCGCCGCACCACATGGGCCTCATGCTCCGACGGCATGCCGTAGGGGCGCGCATCGACACCATCGCCCAGGTAGCGCGACCAGTCGGGAATGTTGGGGGGCAGATTGTCAGGATTCCCGGCCCGCGCGGTGCTGGTCCCGGCAACGGCACCGGCGCCCAGCGCGGCCGCGCCAGTGAGGAATTGCCTGCGGGACGCCTTGGTTTCGGCAGTGCCTGTCTGCTTCTTCATGACCGGACCTCGCATGTCTTCAGAACTGATCTCACCATCATATTCAATTTCATGAATATGTCTAGAATCACCTGTTCACCAGGCGCACCCGATCATGCGGTTCCGCCTTGATCGTGCCGTGTGCCCTGATGTGATCACTGACCACGTCCCAGACCGGCGGCCCCTCGGTGCCTTCGTTCACGCTGGCCCAGCCGGAAACCACGTATTCGCGCGTCGGATCGATGGCGGAGCCGTCCTTCAGCAGGGTCATGTCGCCGATGCGGCTGCCGATGTCCCTGGCCGTGTCGATGCTGAAACCCATGCCACCGACGCGCACCATGTCGCCGCCCTGCTGGTAATAGGGATCGGGGTTGAACAGGTTGTCCGCCACGTCCTCCAGGATGTCCTTCAACAGCGCCCCGGTCATCGGCGTCCGGTAGGTCGCCGGATAGGTGATCGAGGTCATGTTGTGGACGTCCTCGGTGGTGATCTCCTGCCCCGGGATCAGCGTCGCGCCCCAGCGGAAGCCCGGCGAGAGCGCGATCTCGGCATCGCGCTGTTCCG
>CAJYBQ010000022.1 GCA_913064755.1 uncultured Alphaproteobacteria bacterium | reverse complement strand
CCAGCCCCCGGTTGTGGAAGGCCCTTACCTGCATCTGGCGGCTCAGGTCGCCCGCGTCGATCGCCTTCGTGTAGTTGTCGGCAGCGACCTCGTACTGCTTGTCACGCGCGGCGTCGAAGGCGGCGCGGAAGTCGCTGGTGCTGTCGGCGAAAGCAGGTGTTGCGAGACCGATGATGGCAAGTGAGAAAAGTGCGTTGCGGAACATCTTGACCCTCCGTTGAAGTGTTGGGGGCAACGTCGCAATCGCCGTACCATGCTCGCGATCGACTAATCAGGTGGGGGACTGATCGCCAACTGGTTGCTCTGGCATGAATGTACGGATATTCATGCTGCTGGCGGTGGTCGGATCATTCGCCATTTCGGTCAGCCAGGCCCGGATCGCGGCACCATGCGCCGGGGATTCAAACACCAGGACCGTTCCGTTGTCACGATGTGCAACAATGGTGGCCCGTGCGTTGCGCAGAAAGAGACCGACACTGACCTCCACCACCGAACCGGCCGCGACCGCCATGGGCGGTTCGAACAGAAGACCGCCATCCAAAACGTCGATCGCGATGCGGGATTGCGGGGTGGTCTCGGAGAGTTCCCGCACCTTGATCGGCAGATTGACCTCGAACCTCGCGTGGGCACGGCGCAACTGCGGCGGCGGGACGATCAGCAGGTGAAGCTGACGGGCGCGGCGATACACGTTCTGTAACAGGCTCATCTGAAGAATCCGTCAGGCTGCTTGATCCATCGGACGATATTCGGCCCGGCGGATGAATCTCAGGTTAACGTCCGCAGGGTTCAGTCCAGTTCGTTGCGTCCGCTGCGTCCCTCGGCCCTGGCGCAGAGCCATGCCGCCAGCTTCCGGCCCTCTTCCTGGTCTGCAAAGGCAATGGCCGTGCCCTCGGGGCGTTGACCGGCGATCACGGCAGTCACCTTCCCGGGATATTGTTCCACCGTCAGAATGACGCTTTCACTGAAGGACCCGTAGACGTTCGGCGTGACCAGCATGCCACCGTCCGAGACGTCCACGGCCATGCATCTTTCCTTGGGGTCATCGCGGTAACGGGAAACAGCAACCGGCAACCGGACAAGATGGCGGGGGCTGCGTCGGCGTTCGCGCCGACTTCCATCGGCGCCCCTGCCGCGCCGCCACATCCCGTTGATTTTTCCAATCCGCCACATGCCGGTTTCATCGCAATACCGGTGCCACTTACCACATGCTGCCGGCGGGTGGCAGGCAGGCGGAAATCGAGTTGTGGCACCGGTCACACGATTCTACCGAACGGCGAGGTCAGGCCCGCGCCGTTGCCCGGGATGTCACGCGCTTCCACCAGGCATTGAGATGCTCCAGCTCGTCGGGAATCTTCAGCGCAACGCCCTTGCCCAGCAGGATGCCGCACTGCAGCGTGATGTCGGCGACGGTGTAGTCGTCGGTGGCGAGGAAGTTCCGGTCCTTCAGGTGCGCATCGAAGATCGCCATGCTGGCAAGCGCCTTGGACCGGCAGGACTCGCCCCAACCCTTGTGCTGTTCCAGGCGTCCGATCCAGAAGTCACTGGTGTGCTGGAAACACTGTGCAATCGGGTAGAGGATTTCCAGCTCCGCGCGACGGTTCCACATCTCGACCTGGGCCTTTTCCAGTGCCGTGCGACCGAACATCGGTGGTTCCGGGTTCTCTTCCTCGAAATAGCGGCAGATCGCCATGGATTCGGTCAGGACCGTGCCGTCATCCAGTTCCAGCGCCGGCAGCTTGCCGAAGGGGTTGATCTTGAGGAACTCGGGCTGGGAGTTCTCCTTCTTCATCATGTCGATGGACTGTGTCGGCACCTCGATGCCTTTCTCAGCCAGGTAGATGCGTACGCGACGGGGGTTCGAACCCCCGGCAAGATCATAGAACTTCATTTTCGTCACTCCCCAATTCGTTGCAGATGTTCAGCACGTGACCGCGCCGTTCTTCACTGTCCCTCACGCCGCCAGCAGGCAAGCAGCAATACCAGCAAGATCAGCAGGATGCCAAGCGGTGGTGCCAGTGGCATGGTCTTCAGGCCAGCAACATCGAACGCGTTGTTGCGGATCAGTCCGACCCAGTTGCTGCCCGCCGCCTGTCGTTCGGGCAACACCCGCCGGACACCCGGTTCGGCATGGTTTGCCAACCTGATGATGCCGCCCCCGGTTGCCTCGACGAAGGGCTGCAGATGCCTGGTGGTCGACACGAGGTCGGAGAATTCCAGCGGGTTGAGATTGCCCAGCACGGCAATGGTGCTGCGTGTGCCATCGTCGATGCGATAGAGGCCGGCGACGTTCAGTTCCATCCGCCCGTAGTCGATGCCGTCCCGCCCCTCGGTCAGTTCCAGTTGCCGTGGCGCGCCGTCTGGCCCGGTGATCGTGACAGGGGGCTGACCGCTGTCCAGGGAACGACGGATAATTTTCAGCGTCGCGCCCTCGACCTCCGCGCTCAGGCTTTCCTCCTCCAGCGCCGGTTCCTGCATCAGCCAGTGCGCGGTCCGTCGCATGACCTCCGCCTGCGGCCCGCCGCCCTCCAGCCCGCGCGACCAGAGCCAGCCGTGGTCCGACAGCACCTGCGCCACCCGGCCCTTGCCCACCCGGTCCAGCACCAGCAGCGGTTTCCTGTCCGGCCCGAGCATCAGCACGTCCGCGTCATCCACGGTCACGTCAACGGATCGGAACCAGCGGCCCCAGGGCTGTTGCGATGGTCCGGGTTCCAGCCCGGCCGTGACCGGGTGTCGCTTGCCGGTATCGGAAAGGGCAGGGCGGAAACCGATCGTCGTGACGTCACCCGTGGGCGCGCCGGGCAGGATCTGGCGCAGCGGTGTGCGGTAGATGCTGGCTGCACCGGCGAAGGACGGGCCGGCGGCGTTCAGCAGGGCCCCGCCCTCCAGCACGTAGTTCGCGATGTTCTCCAGGTAGGAGAAATGCAGCACGCCGCGCCGCCAGAAACGGTCGAAGATGATCAGGTCGAATTCGTGCAGCTTGATCTCGAAAAGCTCACGGATCGGGAACGCGATCAACGCGAGTTCGTGGATCGGCGTGGCATCCTGTTTCTGCGGCGGGCGCAGGATGGTGAAATGCACCAGGTCCACCGCCGGATCGGCCTTCAGCAGGTTGCGCCATGCGCGCTCCCCCGGATAGGGCTCCCCCGACACCAGCAGGACACGCAGGCGGTCACGCACACCGTTGACGGTGATCGCGGCGCGGTTGTTCGCGACTGTCAGTTCATCGGCGACCGGTTCCGCTTCGAACTCGATCAGGTTGCGGCCACCATGGCCGACGGGGACGGGCAGAACGACCTGCTGCCCCACCGGCACGATGCGGGTGCCGAGCACCTTCCCGTCGCGCCGGATCGTGACACGGGCGATGGCGCCGGCGGCACTGCTGCCGTGATCATGGACGATGATGGCGGTTTCGGCGGATTGATCCACGACGGCGAATGTCGGCGCGTTGACGATCTCGATCCGGCGATCCCGCTCCGCTGCCTTGCCGGTCAGCAGGACATGCAGCGGACCGGGCAGGGCGCCGTCGGCCGGGGTTTCGCCGTCGGCCAGGCGCGGCAGGTCGTGCACCTGGCCGTCGGTGATCAGGATGACCCCTGCGGTGCGCTCCGCCGGAACACCTTCCAGTCCGCGCCGGATCGCGCTTGCCAGGTGGGTGCCGTCAGCCGGGCCGCCGCTGCCCGGTCCGGCCTCCACGACGCGGACCTCCAGCTGCTCCTGGGCTTCCAGGTCGGTCAGCAGGGTGGCAAGGGCCACGTCCGTCTGTTGGCGGCGGTCGTCCAGCGACTGGCTGGCGCTGCGGTCGACGACAACCAGGGCGACGTCATCGTGGTAGCGACGTTCTTCCTCCAGCAGCACCGGGCCGCAGAGCACGCCGAACAGCACGGCAAGCAACAGCAGGCGGATACCTGACCCGCGGGCGCGGCGGAACAGGCCGAACAGCACGATCAACGCCGCGACAATGGCCAGCGCGACCAGCACCGTCGGCGGCACAAGCGGGGCGAAGGTGATCTGCATGCCGTCCAGCATGATCTACTGCCCCAGCCGGTCGAGGATGGCGGGCAGATGCACCTGGTCGGACTTGTAGTTCCCGGTCAGGGCATACATCACCAGGTTGATGCCGAAGCGGTATGCCATTTCCCGCTGGCGACGGTTGCTGCCGCTCAAGGCCGCAACGGGACGCCCGTCGCGATCCATCGCCCAGGCGGCTGCCCAGTCGGCGCCGCCGATCAGCAGGGGCGACACGCCGTCGTTGGCCCGCGCGTTCAACTGCTCGACCCAGACCCGGTTGTTCGGATAGCGGCCGGGGAAGCTGTTGGTCAGGTAGAACGACCGGGTCAGCACGTGGTCTTCACCGACCAGTTCCAGCGGCCCGATATCCACCCGCGACAACAGCTGGCGCAGCCGTGCGGTACCGGGGCTGGTCTGGCCGCTGCCCAGTTGCGGACCGCCCGCGTCACGGGTGTCGAACAAGACCACACCGCCGGTCTTCAGGTATCCGTCCAGTCGCCGGATCGCCGCGTCCGAAAGCGCCGGCTGACTGGCGACCATCGGCCAGTAGACAAGTGGAAAGAAGATCAGCTCATCGCTTTCGACGTCCAGACCGACCGGCAGGTCCGGTTCGACCGACGTGCGGGCGCGCATCATCTCGCTCAGGCCGAACATGCCAGCCGCCGACATGCGGTCGATCCGCTCGTCACCGGTCAGGACATAGGCAAGCCGGGTGCTCAGGGATGCGTCGATGACACCGGGATCGGCGCTGGCTTCGGCTGTCTGGGCAAACCCGTCACCCGGCGCGACGATTCCGGCCATCAGCAACAGCGGCAAGGCATAGGCCAGGCGACGCAGGTTCAGCAGGCCGCGCAGGCCCAGGGCAATCAGCGCATCCGCCAGCAGCAGGACCAGTGCCGCCACCAGCAGCCACGGACCAAGGTCACGTTCGGGTGCCGCGCCGATGGTCCCGCGAGCAACGCCGCCGGGCAGCGCCGCGAGGGGTTCCAGGGCCGGTGCCGCGGATCCGACATTCAGGGCGCGCAAAGTCGGCGCGACCCCGTAGAGGCCCGGCGGGTGTTCCGGTCCGACCGTGATCGTGGTCAGTTCGGCCTCCGTCACCGGGCGGGTGCCGATGCGCGGCTCCCCGCGTCGGCCAAGCCCGTCCAGGGTGCTCTCCGCTGCCAGGAGGCGCTGGCTGTCCGCGGCATTCGTGTCGATCCCGACAGAGAGCGAACTCAGCCGCCGCAGCATTTCCACGAACAGGCCGGAGATCGGCAGGTTCGACCAGTCCGTGTTCGCCGTCGTATGGAACAGCACCAGCCAGCCATCGCCGCGCCGCTCCGCTGTCACCAGCGGCGTGCCATCCACCAGGCGTGCCCAGGTCTTTTCCGGCAGATCGACCGTCGGCTCGGCCAGCACCTGGCGCTGTATCAGCACGTCGCGCGGGATCGGCAGTCCGGCGAAGGGGCTGTTGTCGGGAAATGCCGAGAGGCGCGCGGGTTCTGCCCAGCTCGTGGTGCCTTCAAGGCTCCGGCCACCGGATCGCAGGCGGACCGGCACCAGGTCCCCGGCATTTTCCGCCAGCTTCGGCCCGGCGAAGCGGACCAGCACGCCGCCCCTCTCGATCCAGTCGGACAGGCGCAGGCGGTCGCCGTCCACCAGCCGTCCGAAATCAGGCAGCATCAGGATCGAAAGCGGGGCATCCAGCAGGTCGCCGATGCTGCCTTCACGCAGTTCGGCGAAGGGTTGCAGCGCCCGTTTCAGGAAATAGAGATCGGCCAGCAGGGGCTGCGCCTGGTCCCGTGCCTGGTTGCCACTCAGCCCGACGCGAAACCGACGCAGACCGGAATCGATCAGGCTGACGGTCGCCGCACTCTGCCTGCCTTCGATCTCGACACGTTCCACCGCATTCATGGCTTCCAGCGGCAGGGTTTCGCTGAAGGTCAGGCCGAGATCGTCTGCGGCGAAGGCCGCTTCCCGTCGGAACAGCACGCCGCCACCCGCACCGGTGACACGCAAGGCAAAGGGTTCGGCCTGGCCGGAAGCGTCGCGTTCGACCCGCACCTCAAGCCGGGTGCCACTGCCTGTTGCCGGGCGCAGCAGCAGGACACTGCTGGCGGGCGCGCGGTGCAGCACCGTCAGACCGCCCAGCCGCCGTGCGGTCTCGATCAGGTCGGCATCGGCATTCGACGCCAACCCGTCGCTGAGCCAGAAGACATTCGCCGATCCCGGCAGGTCCAGCGCCGCCAGCGCGATGGCTGCCTGCGCACGGTCCGGCGCCCAGGCGCGTGGCAGCATGCCGCCGATGGTGGCCAGTGCCTCGTCCGCGGTGCCGAGCCGGGCGACAGGGGGGGTATTGTCGTCGGGCCGGGTGGTGCGCAGCAGAACGACGGTGCGATCGTGACGTCGGGCGCGGCGGGCGATGTCGGTCATGCTCTCGACCTGCGCGTCCCAGTGCTGGGCCGCGGCCCAGCCATCATCGACGATCAGCACCACCGGGCCGGAGCCGTCGAAGGCGACGCCGGGATTGATCACGGGACGCGCCATGGCGACGATGATCAACGCCGCGATCAGCAGCCGCAGCAGCAGCAGCCACCATGGCGTTCGAGCCGGCGTTTCATCGGTTCGCGCCATGTCGAAGATCAGGCGCGCGGGCGGGAACGAAACCTGTTCCGGTGCGGGCGGCGTGGCCCGGAGCAGCAGCCAGATGATCGGCAGGGCGACCAGGCCGAGCAGCAGCCAGGGATGGACGAAGGTGATTGCGGTCAGGGCGCTCATCCGCGCGCGTTGCCCGAAATCGCCTGGTAGAGCGCCAGCAGGGCAGTCTGGGGCGGTTGATCGGTCCGGTGCACGCCATGGGTCCAGCCTGCGCTGCGGGCGATCTGACGCAACGCGATCTCGCGCTCATCCACCCGGCGGGCAAAGGTCTCGCGAAGATCCTCGGCACGGCCCACCAGCACCCCGCCTTCACCCTCCGGTCCCTCGAAGCGGACGCGCCCCTTGTAGGGCAGGCGGTGTTCCGCCGGGTCCAGCACCTGCAGCAGGTGCCCGTCGACACCAGCCGCCGCGAACCGGCGCAGGAAGTCGCGCACGTCGTCCAGCGGGGTCAGGAAATCACCGATCAGGACCACCTGTGCAAATCGGGGCAGATGCGCCGGTGGTGGCAGGCTGTGGTGATCCTCCACCAGCCCCCGGCTGATCGCCAGCGCATAGTCCTCCAGCAAGGCCCGCGAGGATCCCGGCGGATTGTCGAGGCCCAGGAAGGCGATGCGTTCCCCGCCGCGCAGCAACAGCGACGCCAGTGCCATCAGCAGCAGCGTGGCCCGCCGCAGCTTGCTCGTCTGGCCCAGGTGAGACTGGAAATCCATGGATGCCGAGCCGTCGCGCCAGAGCCACACGGCCTGTGCCGCTTCCCACTCGTTCTGCCGGACATAGGTTGGCACCCGCTTGGCCGACTGGCGCCAGTCGATGGCCGTTGCCGGATCGCCCTGCTGGTAACGCCGGAACTGCCAGAAGCTCTCACCGACCCCGACCCGGCGGCGGCCATGCACGCCCTGGCTGATCGTCTGCGCGACGCGTTCCGATTCCACCAGCAGGGGCGGCATGGCATCGGCCAGCCGATCGGCCCGGTCGCGCAACCGCGGGTCGAGGCGGCTGCCGCGCTTGTCGGGTGCTGATCCTGGGGTGCGGGTGAAAAGCGCCATGCGGACGGTTTCAGATTCGCTCGATCAGGCGCTGGATGATGTCTTCCACCGTCACGCCGTCGGCGCGGGCGGCAAAATTGACGGCCATCCGGTGGCGCAGGATCGGCGGTGCCAGTGCCGCGATATCGTCGGCGGAGGGTACGAAGCGTCCGTCCAGCATGGCGCGCGCCCGGACGGCCAGCATCAGCGCCTGGCTGGCGCGGGGACCCGGCCCCCATGCAACATGGGTGCGGACTTCCTCCAGCTCGCTTTCCTCCGGTCGGCCATTTCGCACCAGCTTCAGAATGCTTTCGACCACCGTCTCGCCGACGGGCAGGCGGCGCACCAGGCGCTGCGCATGCATCAACTCGTCGGCGGTCATCACCATGTTCGGTTCGGCCTCGTCCGCGCCCGTGGTGGCCAGCAGCATGCGCCGCTCCGCTTCCAGGTCGGGGTACGGGACGTTCACCTGCATGAAGAAACGGTCCAGCTGTGCCTCCGGCAGCGGATAGGTGCCTTCCTGTTCCAGCGGGTTCTGGGTGGCCAGCACGTGGAACGGGCGCGGCAGGTCATGGCGCTCCCCCGCCACGGACACGTGATATTCCTGCATGGCCTGCAGCAGCGCCGACTGGGTGCGCGGGCTGGCACGATTGATCTCGTCCGCCATCAGCAACTGGCAGAACACCGGTCCCTTGATGAAGCGGAAGCTGCGTCGGCCGTTGTCGTTCTCCTCCAGCACCTCGGAACCGAGGATGTCGGCGGGCATGACATCGGGGGTGAACTGGACGCGGCGGCTGTCCAGCGACATGACCTTGCCCAGCGTGACCACCAGTTTCGTCTTGGCCAGGCCGGGCACGCCGATCAGCAGCACATGACCGCCGGAAAACAGGGTGATCAGCGTTTCGTCGATCACGGACTGCTGCCCGAAGATGACCTGACCGATCGACTCGCGAATCTGCTGGGCCTTGGCACCCAGCGTTTCCACTTCCTGGGCGAAGGCTTCGCCCGTTTCACTGACGTTTTGCATGCGACGTACTATATTGAGGCCATGCCCGAGGGCGAAACGAATTCCCGTGAGCACGTGCGATTGTGTACTTCGCGGGTGGCTGCCGATGCCGGTGGTCGTGCCCGCGTGCTATCGGAACTATCCGCCTGTAGTGTCATCCCGCCCGTTTCGGAGGCCCCCTTGCAGAAACCGCACCTGGATATCGCCGATCTCGCCAAGCGCCTGGAGCAGGCATCGGGGCGGGGCTATCCGCCAGTGGAACAATGGCACCCGGCGCATGAAGGCGTGATCGACATGCGCATCACGGCGGACGGCACATGGCTCTACCAGGGGTCACCCATCCAGCGACCGGCGATGGTGAAACTGTTCTCGACCGTGCTGCGCTGTGACGAGGACGGGCACCATTACCTGGTTACCCCGGCAGAGAAGCAGCGAATCACGGTGGACGTGGCACCGCTGCACATCGTGGAAATGTTTCGCGAGGGGCAGGGAGCCGATCAGAAGCTGGCGTTCCGCACCCTGACCGACGATATGGTGAGCCTGGATGCGGACCACCCGCTGCGTGTCACGGTGAACGCAGAAACCGGCGAGCCGACGCCGCTGGTCCCCGTGCGCGGGCGGCTGGTGGCGCTGATCGTGCGATCGGTATTCTATGACCTGGTCGATATCGCGGAAGAGCGCGAAGTCGCAGGTGCCACTGTGCAGGGGGTGATGAGCAATGGCATGTTTCACGTGATCGGACGCCTGGATGGACAACCGCATGATGCTGCCGACGAACGAGGCTGATTTCGCATGAGACCTGACGACATACGTACCCGGCTGCTGCAGCCTGCCCGGCCCGAATGGGGGCATTCGGATTTCGACCTGACGCCGGAAGTGCGTCCGAAAGCGGATGCGAACCTGAAACCGGCCGCGGTCCTGGTTCCCATCATCAACCGCCCGGAAGGGCCGACCGTCCTGCTGACCCGGCGGACGGCGCATCTGAACTCCCACGCGGGACAGATCAGCTTCCCCGGCGGTCGCGCCGAACCGGAAGATGCCTCGCCGGAGATCACCGCCTTGCGGGAGACGGAAGAGGAGGTGGGGATCGAGCGGGGCATCATCGAGATCGTTGGCCGCCTGGACACCTATCGTACCGTCACCAACTACGCGGTGACGCCGGTCGTCGGCATCGTCCAGCCCCGGTTCGCCTGCAGTCCGGATGCTTACGAAGTCGCCGAAGTCTTTGAAACGCCACTGTCATTCCTGCTCGACAGCCGCAATCACGTTCGCCATTCGGGATGGTTCAACGGCACTTCGCGCCGTTGGTGGGCGATGCCGTGGGGCGAGTATTACATCTGGGGTGCGACCGCGGGGATGCTGATGAACCTGCACGCACGTCTGACCGAACCGGAGAATACCAGCCCATGACCAAGATCATCCTGCTGAGGATCCTGCTGTTTCTGGTCCCGTTCGTGATCTACTGGATCTACTGGCGGGTGGTGAAGGGCCGGTCCGAATCCGGCCGTCCGGTCTTCCCGGTGATGATCCTGACCATCTGCGGCCTGTTGCTGGTGGCGATGTCATTTGTCTTCCTGCGTGCCACCACGGGGGAAGGTACGGATTCGACCTACGTGCCGTCGCGGTACGAGGATGGTCGCGTGATTCCCCCGCAGAACATTCCAAAGGAACAGAAGAATTCCAATGAATAACCCGACAGATTCGAACGACACGATCTCCATCGCCGTTCTGCCCGGTGACGGAATCGGACCCGAAGTCACGGCCCCGGCCCTGGAGGTGCTGCACGCGGCGGCGGTCAGCCACGGCTTCAAGGTCGATGCGCGCGAACACGGTGCCGGTGCGGGCCATTATCGCGATCATGGTTCGGCCTTGCCCGACGAGACCATCAGGGCAGTGGAGAACGCGGATGCGACCCTGCTCGCCGCCATGGGCCTGCCGGACGTGCGTTACGCGGACGGGACGGAAATCGTGCCCCAGATCGACCTGCGGGAAATCTTCGGCCTCTACGGTGGTGTCCGGCCGATCCGCGCCTGGCTGCCCGATGCCGTGCCGCTGAAGGATCCGCGCGGCGCGGATATCGACTTCGTGCTCGTCCGTGAATCCACCGAGGGGCTGTTCGTGGAGCGGGGCAAGCGTAATGGCGACGCCGACCATGCGACCGATACCATGCGGGTGACCCGTTCGGTCTCGGAAAAGCTGTTCCACTTCTCGTTCCGTCTGGCCCGGCAGCGACGCGGGCTGCTGACCCTGATCGACAAGGCGAACGTGCTGGGGTCCATGGCCTTCTTCCGGGAGATATTCGACGAGGTGGCGCTGGAATATCCCGACGTGAAGACCAGCCGTCTCTACGTCGATGCGGCTGCCATGCTGATGGTGCAACGCCCCTGGGATTTCGACGTCATGGTGACGGAGAACATGTTCGGCGACATCCTTTCCGACCTGGCGGCCGGACTGGTTGGCGGGCTCGGCCTCGCCCCGTCGGGCGATATTGGTGACAAGGTCGCGATCTTCCAGCCGAGCCACGGCACCGCGCCGGACATCATGGGGCAGGGCATCGCCAATCCACTGGCGACGATCCTGTCCGTGTCGCTGATGCTCGACTGGTTGGGAAGGCGTCGCGAGGACCAGCGGCTCGTGGCCGCTGCGGCGGACATCGAGGCCGCGGTCACCAGCGCCTTGGCGGATGGTGCCGCAACGACGATCGACCTTGGCGGTTCCGTGCGGACCGCCGATGTAGCCAGGGCCGTGATCGCGCGGCTGCAGGCCAGATGAGCGGGCAGCTGCGGGTCGCCGGCGTCGGTGCCGGTTACTTCAGCCAGTTTCACTACAAGTCCTGGCAACGCATTGACAGTGTTGACCTGGTTGGCGTTTGCGACATGGATATCGAGCGCGCGCGTGCCGTGTCTCCCGATCATGCCTTTGCGGCCGTGGCGGACATGATCGCGCAGGCCTCACCCGACGTGGTGGATATCATCACGCCCCCCGCGGCCCGCCTTGCCGTGGTCAAGCAGGTTGCGGCGTCGGGGCTGCCGATGATCGTGCAGAAGCCCCTGGCCGATGACCTGATGGATGCACAGGACCTGGCCCGGGTGGCGCGCCAGGCCGGAGTCACCATGCTGGTGCACGAGAATTTCCGCTTCCAGCCCTGGTATCGGGAGGCGCGGCGGTTGCTCGACAGTGGCCTGCTGGGTGAACCGCAGTCGATCCAGTTTCGCCTGCGCCCGGGGGACGGGCGCGGGCCGGACGCCTACCTGGCGCGGCAACCGTACTTCCAGCAGATGCCCCGGTTCCTGATCCATGAAACCGCGGTGCATTTCGTCGATACCTTCCGCTACCTGGTGGGAGAAGTCGGTTCGGTGCTGGCCGATCTGCGTCGCCTCAATCCCGTGATCGCGGGGGAGGATGCCGCCGTGGTGCTGTTCAGGTTCCTCGACGGGGCCAGCGGCATCTTCGACGGCAACCGGCAGGCGGAGATGGAAGCAAGGAACCCCCGCCTGACCATGGGCGAGATGCTGCTGGAATGCAGCGAGGCGCAGTTGCGCCTGAACGGCGACGGCAGCCTGTTCCTGAAGCCCCTGGGGCACCCCGAGCGCGAGCATGAATATGCCTGGCAGGACCGGGACTTCGGCGGGGATTGCGTGCACGCGTTTCAGAGCCATGCCGTGGCGCATTTCCGCGACGGCGCAGAGGCTGAGACACTGGTTGATAAATACCTCAGAAACGTCCGAATTGTAGAGGCAATCTATGAATCGGCGGCAGATGGGGCGTGGGTTGATATCTGACTTCAGGTGGCGCCCTTGCCTGCCTTGCCCGCGCGTGAAAGCCAGTATATCGCGCCCCCGGCGATCAGCCCCCAGAAGGCACCGCTGACGCCCGCAAAGGTGAGCCCCGACGCGGTGACGATGAAGGTCACGATCGCGGCTTGGCGGTCCCGTTCTTCGGCCACTGCCCCCATGACCGCACCACCGAAGGCGCCCAGCAGCGCCAGGCCTGCAACGGCCTCGATCAGCACCGGCGGGGCCGCGCTGACCAGTGCCGTGGCCGCCCCGGCGAACAGGCCGAAGACGATGTAGAACACCCCGGCCATGATCGCTGCCCAGTAACGCCGCTCCGGATCGGGATGGGCATCCTTGCCTGCGCAGAGCGCCGCCGTGATGGCGGCGAGGTTGACCGCATGAGCCCCGAAGGGTGCGGTGACCAGGCTGAACAGGCCGGTGGCGGTGAACAGCGGCCCCGGTGCCGGACGGTAGCCGTTGACGTTCAGCACCGCGATGCCGGGAATGTTCTGCGATGCCATCGTCACGATGAACAGCGGTATCGCGAGACCCAGCGCGGCGAGACCGAAGTTCGGCATGACGAACACCGGCGCCGGCATGACGCTTCCGATCTCGATGGCAGGCAGGTCGACTACCAGAACCAGCAGGGCGAGCGCGACCAGCACGGCGGCGGGAACGGCGAGCAGGGGGCGGACCCGTGCGACCAGCGCCCAGACAACGAAGATGGCCAGCCCGCTTGCCGGGTCCACGGCCACCGCGCGCACCGGTGCGAGGCAGAGACCCAGCAGCACCCCGGCCAGCATGGCATTGGCAAGCGGCGCGGGAATACGGGCCACGGCATTGCCCAGCGGACGCCAGAGACCGGCCACGATGACCATGATGGCGGAGATGATGAAGGCCGCGACGGCGGTGGCAAAACCGCCATCCACGGCGGCGGAGGTGGCCAGCAGCGCCGCGCCCGGCGTGGACCAGGCAATGCTGACCGGCATCTTCGGTAGCAGGCGGAGGATGTTTGCGGGGACGCCATGGGGAAGGGCAGGGCCATGAGGCCGGATGCGGCGTGGGCCGGGTCGGCCCCGACTCCGCGCAGTCCCGCCAGCACCACGGCGAAGGAACTGGCGAAGCCGACGAAGGCGGACAGCAGTCCGGCACTGGCCGCTTGCAGGCTGAAGCCGCGGAACATGCGATCAATCCTTCCCGCCGGGCGCAACGAACTGTCGCCCGTACCAGTGCCAGCCCCCATCTGCGCTCGGCATTGTGCAGTTGAACCGCGACCGGCCCGCCGGCAAGGGTTCGGGGGAGGTGAAGCGCACCTTGCGGCCATCGATCTTCACAGGTACACCGCCGGAGCCGGTCGAATGGTAGCAGGTCAGGTTCCCGGGCTTCAGGTCGGTACCCAGCCGGAACGCATAGGTCGGCCGGTCGCCGGCCGCGACCCGGGTATCGACCGGCGTGGCGTCCGTGACAGGCAGGGGACGGGCGCTGACGGCGGTGCGGAACCGTTCGATGACGCCATAGCGTTCGTTCATCGCGAAGCGGGGCAGGTCATGCCGGTCACGATCGCGCCCGATTGCCCCGGAATGCTGCCCGAGCGCGGCCTTGAAGCCGAGCCTGGCGACCAGGCGGCGCAGGCTCTGGTCGTATTCGCCGAAGGGGTAGGCAAAGATGGTGGGGACCACGCCCAGCTCCGCCTTCAGACGTTGCATGCCCCGCTCTATATCGTGGCGCGCGGTGGCGGAATCCATGAATGCCAGGTGGCCATGACTGGCCGAATGGGCGCCGATCTCCATCCCCTCGTCGCGCAACTGGCGAAGCTGGTCCCAGTCGAGATACCGCCGGAGACCCTGGTCAACCGGATCGGTGGCCACGAAGAGTGTCATCGGCCAGCCGCGTGCCTTCAGGCGCGGCCAGGCCTCGGTCAGGACGCTCAGGTAGGCGTCATCCGCCGTCAGCACGACGGTCCGGTCGGGGAGGGGCTTGCCGTTCGCCAGGGCATCCAGCACCTGGCCGAGGGGCAATACGGCATGTCCACCCCGCTCCAGCTCGTCCAGGTGAGCCTCGAATTGCGCGACACGGATGTTGGTCAGGGGAACATCATCTTCCCCGAACCGGTGATACATCAGCACCAGCGCATGGTCTGCGGCCAGTACCGGGGTGGCCCACAGCATCACCAGCAATATCGCGAGCGATTGTCGCAATCGGGGAAAGGCTGTCATGTTCGGTGACTTTCTATGCTGTATAAGCGGCCGCAACATTGACGCAGGCGTGTCGGGGAATGTCATAACAGGCCCGTGTGGACCGGCAAATGGTCTGCGTGGCAGGTGTGACCACCGAAACCGATGCATGCCGAACTGGGAAGGATACCGATCATGACGCAGCTTCTGAACGATGCAGGCATGGACCTGTTGTTCCGGGAGGCACGGACCCACAATGCCTGGACCGACAAGCCGGTCAGCGAGGTCACGCTGCGTGCCATGTACGACCTGATGCGCAACGGCCCGACCAGTGCCAACGGTTCGCCTGCGCGGCTGGTCTTCCTGACCACGGATGCGGCCAAGGCACGGCTGAAACCGGCTCTTTCGGAAGGCAACATGGCCAAGACGCTGGCGGCACCGGTGACCGTGATCGTGGCCTATGACCTGAAGTTCCACGAGAAGATGCCGAAGCTGTTTCCCCATGAACCGGATGCGAAGAACTGGTTCAGCGCCCCGGAAGTGGCGCAGGTGACGGCATTCCGCAACGGCACCCTGCAGGGTGCATACCTGATGCTGGCCGCACGCGCGGTGGGGCTGGACTGTGGCCCGATGAGCGGCTTCGACAATGCCGTGCTGGACCAGGAATTCTTCCCCGGTGGCCAGATCAAGTCCAATTTCCTCTGCAATCTCGGCCATGGCGACCCCGCGGGCCTGTTTCCGCGCAGTCCACGGCTGGAGTTCGAGGAAGCCTGCGAAATCCTGTGATCGACCGACCGTGATCCTTGCCATCGATACCGCGTCCCGCGCCCTGTCCATCGCCCTCGGCGGGGACAGCGGACCGGGCTATGCGACGCACCAGATGCGGGCGCGGGGCCAGGCCGAGAACCTGATGCCGATGATCCAGCGCGGGTTCGACGCGACAGGCACGGCGGCGACGGACCTGGCCGGCCTGGCCGTGACCGTCGGTCCGGGAACCTTCACGGGCCTGCGGATCGGACTGGCGGCGGCCCGCGCGATGCGGATTGCGCTGCGGGTTCCGCTGATGGGCATGACCTCGCTCGAAGTCCTGGCTGCCGGGGCCGCGCGACGCTTTCCGGATCGACCCGTACTGGCGGTGCTGGATGCCCGGCGCGACCAGGTCTATGCCCAGTTGTTCCGCCGCGCCGCACCGCCCTTCGGCGAGGCATGGACGGCCCCGATGGCTGCCCGTGCAGCGGATGTCGCGGCGATGCTGCTGCCGGGAACGGTCCTGGTCGGCAATGGCGCCAGCCTGGTGGCGGCCCATGCAACTGTCGAGACACGGATGCTGGGCGGGGCGGAACCGGACGCGCGGGACCTTCTGGCCCTCGCCCTGGCCCGCAACCTGCCGACGTATCCCGTGCCTGCCCCGCGCCCGCTCTACCTGCGCGCGCCGGATGCCAAGCTTGCCAAGCGGAAATGACGCTGACCATCGAGACCGTGGGCGGTGCCGGTGCCGATCTGCTCGCGGCCCTGCATGCCGCGGCTGTCGATGATCCCTGGGACCGTTCCGCCTTTGCCGAAACCCTGGCCATGGCGGGGATGACGGCGCGCCTGGCAATTTCGGATGCCGGCAAGCCTGTCGGTTTCATCCTGGTCCGGCAGGTGCTGGACGAGGCGGAGGTGATCCTGGTTGCCGTGGACCGCGCTGCCAGGCGCCAGGGAACGGCGCGGGCCCTGTTGTGCCAGGCGCTCGGGCAACTGGACGGGGTCCGGCAGGTCTTCCTGGAAGTGGCGAGCGACAATGCTGCCGCGATCGCGCTCTACAGGGGACTTGGATTCACCGATGTCGGCAGGCGGCGCGGTTACTATGCACGCCCGGGCGGGCAGGCGGTCGATGCGATCGTGCTCGGAAATTCGCCACCGTTTCCTTGCCGGTAGAGGGCCTGAGCACTTTACCAATTCAAAACAAGG